>JAAFHM010000170.1 GCA_013298375.1 Ignavibacteria bacterium
ATTGGCGATAAAGGCTATGATGCCGATCACTTTATTGAGCGGCTCACCGAAGAATCCATTGAGCCAGTCATCCCTTCACGGCGTTCACGGACAGTACAACCAGCAGATTGATAAAATTTGTACTTGACCGTACGATTGAGCGCCTCTGGAACCGTCTGAGGCATTGCTGGCGCATTGCTACGCGATACGATAAAACTGCTCGCAATTATCTGTCCTTCGTTTTTCTGGCAAGCACCATTTTATGGCTCTTGTAGAATTTGTAAACACGACCTAGATAGAGTGTCAATGTGCCGAATCCCACTCATCCAAGACCATTGCGGGCTTCGTGTAGTTGCTGTGGTCAATCGTTATTGCATCGGCGATATGTTTGACGGCTGCATCAAACGTCTCGGTGCGAGTACCTTGCACATAGCCTATTTCCTCACCTTTGCGCACATCTGCGCCGCATTTTTTGTGAAAAACAATACCCGCGCCAAAATCCAGCACATCCTCCGTGCGCTGTCTGCCTGCACCCAGCATAATTCCTGCTATTCCAACCATACGAGCGTGAATGCCCGTGATTACGCCGTCCTTGGAGGCGAGAATTGCCTTTTTCGGTAAATTCGCGTATTGTATGCGGCTTCCGGCAATATCGCCGCCCTGCTCCGCAATAAGCGCATGAAAGATGTCAAGCGGTTTGCGGCTTGCCCAAGCGATATGAACGATATTGAGAGCATCGTTCACATTGGGCGCAAGACCTCCGGCAATGAGCATTGATGCGGCAAGGCGGGCAGTGAGTTCGGAAATATCTTGCGGAGCGGTGTGCTGATTTTCCAAGGTGTCCAGCGATTCCTCGAACTCCAGCCAATTCCCGATTTTTGCGCCAAGTGGTTCTTCCATGCTTGTAAAAACAATCCGCATCCGCAATCCCACCTCACGCGCAACGCCAATCATCGTTTCGGCAAGCGCTTGTGCTTTGTCCAGCGAGTCCATAAATGCACCTTTGCCGACTTTGAGATCAATAACAAGTGCATCCAAATCCTCGGTAAATTTCTTACTCAAAATTGAAGCTGTGATGAGTTCTTTCGATTCTACCGTCCCGGTCACGTCGCGCAAATGGTATAAAATGCGATCAGCAGGAGCAATATCACTTGTCTGCTTGGCAAAAAAGCCACCGTGCAGTTTGAGCAACTCCATTCCTCGCGTATTATCAACATCCATGTTGACGTTTGCCGATTCGAGTTTGTCCACCGTGCCACCTGTGTGTCCAAGCCCGCGTCCGGAGATCATCGGTACGGCAACTCCACACGCTGCCACAAGCGGTAGCAGGGGAAGCGAGATTTTATCCCCTACGCCGCCTGTTGAATGTTTGTCAACCTTCGGTTTTGGTGCGGTTGCAAAAGTGTAGCGTGTGCCGGAATCCCGCATTGCCAGCGTCAATGCTGCTGTTTCCGATGCCGACAACCCGCGAATAAATGAAGCCATCAAAAATGCTGCGGCTTGCGGATGCGTTATATCGCCCGCCGTCAAGCCTTTGACAAACCACGCAATTTCGTCGTGGGAAAGTTCTGCGCCATCGCGCTTTTTGCGGAGGAGTTCGGCTGGAATCATAAGGGGGAAATTTTGAGTGTTGAGTTTTAAGTTTTAATTTTCTTTAAGTTTCTTTTTATCAATATTTTAATGGATACTGTTTAATTGTAAAAGCAATGACAGTTTTCTTCATTCAAAACTCAACACTTACAACGTAACACTGATTTTTTAGCGCTGGACTTTGGAAATATTGATATTGCGGCTGTCGGTCGTCGCAAGCGTCTTTCCATCGGGGCTAAAAGCAGCAGGAGTGCCTTCGCAAGAAACACCCGGAGAGCGCTGTAATGCTTCGCCTGTGGCAGCATCCCACACACGAACGGTTTTATCTTTACCGCTCGAAATCAGTGTTTTCCCATCGGGACTGAAAAAGACCGACGTGACAGTGCTGGAATGACCGCGCAAAGAGCGTAAAATCGTGCCAGTGGCAGCATCCCAAATTTTTACCGTTTTGTCGTCGCTGCCGCTTGCAATCATCTTTCCGTCAGGACTGAAGGTTACCGAACGCACGGTGCCCACGTGTCCGCGAAGGATTAAAAATGGTTCGATGCTTTTTGCTTTACGAGCCGCATTGACAAGGTCAGTCGCACTTGGGTCAATGGTATTTGGCGATTCGGCGGGATTTGTCGCCGGAACGTAGTTGTCTTCGCGGTTGGTGCGTGGTGCTTTTTTTGTATTCATTTCCTTGAGCGCATCAGGCGTAGCCTTGCCTTCGTTGGTGGAGGTGTTCGGCGTATTGACAGCAAGTGCCGGAGATGTTTTTTTGCTGTTACTTCCTGTGCCTTTTTTGTTCAAATGCTCGGCGTACTTCTGGCGAACACGCTCCCGTGCTGCCTCACGCTCGGCAGTGCTTTGAGCATTGACATCCGCCAAAGAGCCGCTTTTGGGTGGAGTTTTTGCCGAAGGAGTTTGCGTTGGAGCGGTCTGCGTCGGAGTTGTTTGTGCAGGAGAAGTATTTTTTGCTGCTGCTTTTTCCGTGGAACGCTTCGGCAGTGCAGGTTCGGTCTGAACGCGCTCGGAAGCCTTGCTGCGCTTGGTTTTGCGAGGCTCAGAAGTTGGCTCGGTTGCCAAAGAATTACTTAGAGCGCTTGGTGTTTGCTTTTCGGAAGTAGCTTTTGGTGCTGTTTTGCGTACGGTCGGCGGCTCTGTGGAATTTGTTGCTTTTGCTGTTGCCGTGTTCGCCGAGGGCTTCGGGGGCGTATTTTTTGCTACGGCAGTTTTCTCCGAAGGCTCTTTCTGTGCGGTTTTCGTGGGTTCGCTGGTCTCAGGAATACGCGGCTTTTCCTCTGTCACCGAAGGCGAATTGGCGGCAGCATCAGGTTGTGCCTTGGATTCAGTGGTATTTTCGGGCGTTACGCTTGTGGACTCGGTTTTCCCTGCATTGACGTTCTCTGGCGTGACTGCGTCGTTGGATGGTACAGTTTTTTCAGATTTGCTCAAAAGCGAGTCGTAGCGGCGTTCCTGCTCCTCTGGCGAAAGTTCGCGTTGGGCTGCTTGATTCACGCCATCGGTAGTCTTATTTTTGAGGGCGACATAATAAATACCGCCGCCAAGCGCCACAGCACCCATCACAAGCCAAGGCAACACGGCGCGTTTTTTCTTTTCCTCATTTTTAGCAGCAGGTTTTATCGGCTCTGGCGGTGTTAATTGCTTGGTGAGCGCTTCGGGAGAAGGCGGGCGATTGCTTGCTATTGGCGGGATGCTTGTGTCGGTGATGTTTTGCGCCTCGCTGAATGTTGTATCGAAGTTGCTTGGCGCTGGTGTTTGTGCTGCTTCCTGCGCGGCGCGCTCTGCCTGCTCGTTTTTGACGGATTGCATACGGCGCTCTACTTCAAGCTGCATCGGCGTTTTTGTGAGCGTAGGTGTCGTGAAAACGGTCGGTGCTTCCGGTGCGGGCGGCGCAATAGCCTTGGTCAAAAATGCACTCAAGCCGGATTTTTCCGGTGTGGGTTTCTCTGATGGCATTGCCACATCCGATGGCTCTACAGCTTGCACGGGCGCTATTGCTGGGGTCGAATCAAGATTTGCTGCTTCCGGCGTATTTGCTGGTGTTGCGCTTGATGTATCGGCAGAAGGCTGTGATGCTTCCGCAAAAGCGGAAGGCTGTATTGCCGCAAGCGGCGGCGCTTGTGGCGGTGGAAACTGCATTGCGGGCGGGCGCGAAGGCGTTATGGCAGCTGCTACTCTGGAGGCTGCTGTTCCGATGACGGCTGTGCTTGCTGCCATTTTTTTTGCGTCGGATACCTTGTCAGGTGCGGGTTTTGAGACTGGCGGAATCGGCACTTCGGGCTGAACCTTTTGCAAAAGCCGGGCAAATTCTCGTGTTGTGGGAATACGCTCACGGCGGTCTTTTGCCAGCGCACGGCGGACGATATTGGCAAGATAGGGCGGGATATTGAGTTCCGGCATTGCCTCGGTAATATCAGGCGTTTGCTGTTGCAAAACGGCTTGGCGCAAGCGGGACTCGGAGTCGCGGTCGCTAATAGCGAAAGGCATTTTGCCCGTAATCATGCGGTAGAGAATCACGCCAAGACTGTACACGTCGCTGCGCTCGTCTATACTTTCGCCTCGCACTTGCTCCGGCGACATATAGGCGATTTTGCCCGTCCGCGCCGCAGAGCGCACCAAGGCTGCATTGCCGAGATGCGGCGCTATGCCAAAACCACCAACACGCACGGCATTATCACCGGTAATAATCAGGTCGCTTGGTTTCAAATTGCCATGCAAAAAGCCCTTGGAATGTGCCGCCACAGCGCCACGCAATGCTTGATTCAAAAGCTGTACGGCGCTTTCGTGCGGCATTGGACGAGATTTTTTGCTGAGAAGGTTGTCCAGATTTCGTCCCGGGGCGTACTCCATGATGACGTGCATCGTGTCGCCGCTTTCGATGATGTCCAACACACGCACGAGATTTTCTTGCTGCGGCATGGATTGAAGCGATTTTCGTGCCTCTTTGAGGCGTTTCCGGGTTTGTGGTTCGCGCACAAGGTCGGGGCTGAGAGATTTTACGGCAACATCGGCTTTTGTTTCGGTCTCTCGTCCACGACGGACAATCCCCGTTCCGCCAGTACCAATGCGGTCAGAAACGGTATAATTCTGCAACTTCTCAGGCATAATGAAATGAAATTCGTGAAAAAATTTTGCTGTTTGGTGTGTGGGAAAATGAAATAAAATTAAATATTATTCCGCACGTTTAATGCGATTGGTGAGTGTGCCGATGCCCTCAATGGTGCATTCTACCTCGTCGCCCGCTTGCAGCCAACGCGGTGGCGTAAAGACTTTGCTGCCGTTTAATTCCAGCAAACATCCCGTGCCGCAGGTTCCGCTTCCAATCACTTCCCCCGGATGGATTTCTACGCCATAGCTGATGCGCTCAATGATTTGCGCAAACGTCCAGTGCATATCCTTCACGTTGCCCCGCGAGACAATTTCTCCGTTAATTGAAGCCGTCATCGGCAAGTCGTAATGATTGCCTTTGGGCGTAGGAATAATGCGGCTTTTGAGCGTTTCCTTGCTTACAACGCATGGTCCCAGCGAAGTGGCAAAATCTTTGCCTTTTGCCGGACCCAAACTCATCTGCATCTCCTGCATTTGCAGCGCACGGGCGCTCCAATCATTCATCACCATCAAGCCGTAAATATGCTCATCGGCGCGTTCTGCGGGGATATTTTTGCCGCCTTTACCAATAACAACAGCACATTCCAACTCAAAATCAAGATTCTGCAAATGTAGGTCTTGTACCAGCACATCGCCGCCGCCAGTGACGCTGAGATGGTTGGTAAAATAAAAAATGGGAATTTGGTCGAAAACATCAATCATTTCCAACCCGCGATTGCGCCGTGCTGTTTCGACGTGTTGCCGAAAAGCGTAGCCGTCTCTCATAGATACTGGACGCGGCACGGGCGAGAGAATCTGAACAGCAGACTCTCCAAAAGCAACATCAGAAGGGGGAGTAGCGTGATGATTTGAGGCAAACCATGCTTCGAGCTTGTGCGCTTCGTGATGCGTTTCCCCACCATGTTCCAAATACGCTAAAATATTCGACGGCATATCCTGTAAGTGCCCATGAATACTAGCTTTTGCAAAGTGATACCCTCGCTCAAGGTCGAGAATCTGATTGCGCACGTGCAAGCCGAGACGTGCTTCTGTGCCAGAGGCACGGTAAGTAACCAAACGCATAATCGTAAGCCCTCGTTCAATCGGGAAGTAAAAGGGATGAAGTAGTTATCAATTCCGCAAAGATACGCAAAACGTTTTGCACAGCGCAATACCGTTTTCTTCTTTGGAAAAACATTTTGTGGCATTACAGCGCGAAGACTGTTTCCCAATGTGCGGCGCGAATTGCAAACGTGCGGCGCAAACTTCGTTTGCACTCCTGTTGGAGAGCAACGTGCGTGATTATGCGAAATATTCTTTGTGTGGTATGAGGTAGCTTTTTATTTTATGTGTAAAGTAATAATTTTTTTACCTCAATTATGTTATATCTCTTTGAATTCAAGAAGGAAAACAAAATCTAGGAAGTAACATGAAAACAGACAATAAATTAATTGGGACGGGACTTGTAACGGCAATTGCTGCTTCATTGTGTTGCATTACACCGCTCTTGGCTCTTATTGCAGGAACAAGTGGACTTGCTTCAACTTTTTCTTGGCTTGAGCCTTTCAGACCGTACTTTATTGGCGTGACAATTTTGGTTCTTGGTTTCGCTTGGTTTCAAAAACTGAAACCTCAAAAAGTAATTGATTGTAACTGCGAAACAGAAGAAAAACCAAAATTTATTCAGACAAAAATGTTTTTAGCTATGGTTACAGCATTTGCAATTGTTATGCTTGCCTTTCCATACTATTCAAGCACTTTCTATCCAAAGACAGAAAAGCAAATTATTGTGGTGAATAAATCTAATGTTCAAAAAGTTGAATTTACAATTAAGGGTATGACTTGTGCAAGTTGCGAAGAACACGTTCATCACGAATTAAACAAATTATCAGGAATAGTAAATTCAAATGCTTCATACAAAAATGGGAACGCAGTTATAGAGTTTGACAATTCCAAAATCAATGTTGCCAAAATTGAAGAAGCAATTAACTCAACGGGATATTCTGTAACCGCCAAAAAAGAAAATTAAAATGGAAGTCAAATTGCAATCAATAATCACTTGTCCGAACTGCGGATATAAAAAAGAAGAAGCAATGCCGACCGATGCTTGCCAATATTTTTACGAATGTGAAAATTGCAAACAAGTTCTTAAACCAAAACAAGGCGACTGTTGTGTGTATTGCAGTTACGGAAGCGCTCCCTGTCCACCAATTCAACAAGACAAAAAATGTTGCTAACGGTCAGAAAACAAAGAAATTAGGCATTCTAACCTTCACATTTACAACCTGAATTCAGAAAACAAAAAATTCACGCAACAAACAACAACAACGGAAGCAGCAACGATTTCACATTTTATCCCGGCAATCGTATGAAAATTATTCTCACTGGCGGAACAGGACTCATCGGCGACCGTGTTTCGCAGTATCTGGCACGGCAGGAGTACGAGATTATTGCTCTGACGCGGCGTGCAGGGCAGAAAAGCCCGCATGGGCTGAACTTGCGCTTTGTCCAGTGGGATGCTCGGTCGCTTGGCGCATGGGCGCAAGAGGTGGATGGCGCGGATGCGATTGTTCATTTGGCGGGAGAAGGTATTTTTGATGCCCGTTGGACAGCCGATGTGAAACAGCGTATCGTGGAAAGCCGCATCAATTCTACGCGCGTTTTGGTTCAAGCCATTGCGCAAGCACAACAGCCGCCTTCGCTTTTTGTCTCAACATCGGCGGTTGGTTTTTATGGCGACAGAAAAAATGAGGCGACCGACGAGACCGCACCTGCCGGAACGGGCTTTCTTGCTGATGTTTGTGTGCAGTGGGAAGCAGAAGCGCAAAAAGCAGCACAGTACGGGGTTCGCGTGGCAAATCCTCGTATTGGCATTGTTTTAGACAAAAACGGTGGCGCTCTGGGGCGCATGAAACCTATCTTTCAGGCATTTCTGGGAATGCCGTTGGGTTCGGGAAAGCAATGGTTTCCTTGGATTCATGTGGAGGATGTTGTGCGAGGTTTACTCTATCCGCTTGAAAATATTCGTTTGGAAGGCGCATATAATCTTGCTTCACCGAATCCCGCAACGATGACAGAATTTTGCGCTGCCTTGGGCGAGGCGCTCCATCGCCCGTCGTGGTCGCTTGTTGGAGTGCCGGAATTTGCATTGCGGCTTGGGTTGGGCGAGGCGGCAGATTCACTCATACGGGGGCAGAAAATTATCCCACGAAAGTTGATAGAATCAGGCTTTGCCTTCCGTTTTCCGACACTTGCCCCAGCCTTGGAAGAGATATTCCAGTAAATCAGTACCAACATTGAGAAGCAGTAGCACAGGCGAATAATCCGACCAAAAATCAAAAGTAACTGGTCAGCCCTCGAAAATTTATCCACGAATCCCACAAATCCTCACGAATAAAGAGATTTGAACGGATTATCTTTCAAAGAAAATGCCCTCCGATTCGTGTCAATTCGTGTGATTCGTGGACATTGTTGACAACAATACCGTTTACAACCAAAAACTACAAACCAAAAACTCAAGACCGAGGTCTTCTATGGATTTTACTGAAAAAAAACTCCGCATTGAAAACACCGATACGCTCACGCTCTTCGGCTACAATGACAGCAATTTGCGCCTTTTGGAAAATCATTTCGACGCGACAATTACCGTGCGTGGCAATGCAGTTCTTCTCAAGGGCGATGCGGCGGAGGTACGCACGATTGAAAAGGTGCTGAACGAGTTGCAATTTATTATCCGCCGCACCGGAACGCTTACGCCGAATGATGTGCTGACGGTTATTGATTTGGTTGGTCCCAAAAATACGTTTATCAAAGAAGCCTTTAAAGAGCCGGAAACGAGTAATGGTGCGCTATCCAATGCCCTTCCATTGCAAACGCCACCATTACGCCCCCAAAATGCCGACGAAAATATCATTTATCTGGCGCAAGGCGAAAGCATTAAAGCCCGTACTCCGACGCAAAAACTCTATTTCGAGAAAGTCCGCACCAACGATATTGTTTTTGGCATTGGTCCTGCTGGCACTGGCAAAACCTATCTCGCCGTGGCGATGGCGCTTGGGCTTTTGCGCAATAGAGAGGTGAGTCGGATGATTCTCTCGCGTCCGGCGGTGGATGCAGGGGAATCACTGGGCTTTTTGCCGGGCGATTTAATGGAGAAAGTTGACCCGTACTTGCGTCCTTTGACCGATGCACTTGCCGAAATGGTTACGCCCGACAAACTCAAAAGCATGATGGAAAAGCGCATTGTCGAAATTACGCCGATTGCTTATATGCGCGGACGGACGTTCAATAATTCGGTGATTATTTTGGACGAAGCGCAAAATGCGACGACAACGCAGATGAAGATGTTTTTAACGCGGATGGGGCGTAATTCCAAACTCATCATCACGGGCGACATTACGCAAATAGACCTTCCGCGCCGCACAGATTCAGGCTTGGTACAAATCCAGGAGGTATTGAAGGGGATTCAAGGAATTGCGTTTGTTTATTTCGACAAGGCGGATGTGGTGCGCCACCGTCTTGTCGCAGAAATTATTGATGCCTACGAGCGCTTTGGACAGCGCCAAGAAGCCCGCTATGAGCAGAAACGCGGCGCATCGAAAGAAGGTGAAATTGCTAATGGCGCGTTTGATGAAAAAGCCCCAGATACCGCATCAATACTGGTGGAATCAGCGAGTGCGAACTAGATTGATTTTCTCCATCACTCTTGCGCCTAATCGTCACTCCCACTTTAGATTTCTCGTAACTGGTCAGGTCTAAAAAAAATGGAACGAAAATTTCATAGCTAGAATCATGCCCCGTCTAAGCCGCAGCGACATATCGCGTATCTACCATGAAGGCGAAGAAGCCGTCATTCGGTTGGTAGAA
>JAAFHM010000354.1 GCA_013298375.1 Ignavibacteria bacterium
GGGGATAACCTTCGTGTTATTAACCTCGACCGTACGGGCAATGCAGGTACGTTTTCGATGCAAATTGACCTCTTGCTTCAACAGGAAGAGAGCCAGTATATCTACTTTGCAGAAGATGACTATCTCTATCGCCCTCAATGCTTTGATGCCATGCTGCGTTTTATCAAGAATAACCCGCATAATAGCATCGTAACGCCGTTTGATCACCTAGACTACTATCAACATCCACTCCACACGATACCATGCCAAATGATGTTTATGGAAAATCATCATTGGCGTACCGCGATTTCTACGTGTTTGACATTTTTGACCACAAAAGAGACGCTGCGCAAGACTAAAGACGTGTTTCTCTCGTACGCAAATGGGAATTGGGATGTCTCGCTTTTCTTCGCCCTTACCAAAGCCCATGTGCGTAATCCATTTTCATTTTTTAAATTTTTACGCACAGCCTTGCAAGGTAAAAATGAGTTTCTCAAAATTCTTGTTCAATCATGGTTACACAACCCCGCTCAAATTATTTTTGGTGAGCGATATACAATTTGGTCACCGATACCATCCATGGCGACACATTTGCAGTACGATGATATTGCACCTGGGGTTGATTGGGAAAATGAGGCAAAGCATTTGATTCGCTAAACAGATCTTCTGCTCACTTTTTAACGGGATAATCGCAATGAGCATAACTCAATGTGTGCGCTATATCGCCATAATTCTCATCCCTACGATATTCGCCTTGTTACTTCTTGCCGCACTCAATCTTTCCGCCCAAGAAGAAGTCGGCGAAAACGGCGACCGCGTCTGGCTGCGCGGCGGTATCAATTTTTTAGATCACGACAGCACGATGATGCTCACGCTCCGCTTTCGGATGCAAAATCAAGCCTCGCTCGAAAGTCGCTCGGCAAGCGACCTTTCTATCAAAGATGCCCAATTTACTATCCGCCGTGTGCGCTTGCGGATGAATGGCTTTGTGGTCAATCCCCATATTACCTATCTCCTCCAACTCGGCTTCACACGCGGCGATACGGATTTTGATAATGCACAATTTTTCAATGTGCTGCGCGATGCGATGATTATCTATCGTTTACAGCCCAATTTGCATTTTGGCATTGGACAGGGCAAACTTCCCGGCAACCGTGAGCGTGTCATATCTTCTGGAGAGCAGCAATTTATTGACCGTTCTATTGTCAACCGAACTTTTAATCTTGACCGCGATGTTGGCATTAACGCATATTATGCGTACATTCTGGGTGATAATCCTTCCTCTGACCCGCGTCTGAGCTTGCGTCTGGCGCTGACGACGGGGCTGGGGCGCTCACCTGCGCCGCGCATCAACAACAAACTCCTCTATGCCGCACGGTTATCGTTTTTCCCTTTTGGCAATTTTACCAATAATGGCGATTATTACGTGAGCGATCTGGCGTTCGAGAAGTCGCCAAAATTCTACATTGCCGCCGTCGCTGCTCGCAATGACAACGCCTTGCGCGCCGGCGGAACTATCGGCACTGCGCTGTATGAGTCGCGGACGATGGACAATTTTTTTATTGATGGTATTTTCAAATATCGTGGATTTTCGTTCTATGGTGAGTTCGCTCGGCGCTCTATGGCTGACCCCATTACCCGCGAAGGTACAAGTGTTCGTGCGGCATTTGCCGGAGACGGACTGAATCTGCAAGCGGGATATTTTGTTGCCGAGCATTGGGAGTTGTCGGCGCGGTATTCGTCCGTCGAGCCGGTAGCAGAAGTGAAGCCGTTTTTGAACGGACAAACCCAATATACGCTTTGTCTGACGCGCTTTTTGAACGGGCATCGCGTCAAGGTACAAAGCGACCTCACGTATAATATTCTCCGCACTCTTGCTGCTGAACAAGCCTCGTGGATACTCCGATTTCAAGTGGAATTGGGCTTGTAGCGCTTCAGGTCAATCCGCGCTATTTCTGGTTGCTGGATTTGAAGCGATATTCGCCTTCTTCCCGCAATTTCAAATGTTTAGTGGTTCTGCCGCTCACTCGCTCGCGCCAGAGTTTGAAACTGGATGTTTTCATTGTGCGGCGCATGAGGCGGCGAACATCATTCTCTCGCAAGCCGAATTGCGTGAAAATCGCCTCGAATGGTGTACGGTCTTCCCATGCCATTTCGATAATTCGATTTCGGTCTTCGTCGTTTAATGTTGCCAAAATATTGGTAGAAGTGTTGGACATAGTGTGCTGATGACAGGAGGGGTGGTGAATAAAAAGGTAGTGTTAAGTTTTGAGTGATAAGTTTTAAGTGAGAGAGCAGTTAAACTCATGTAAGAAAAGAGATTACTCTCAATTTTACTCAACAATTATCAACTCGAATTGAACATTACCAATAAATAAAAAAATAGGTCAGGTCTTCTCGGTTCTACGCCTTTTCGGGGAGCGTTTTACCGTAACGACCTGACCAAATATAATGATTTTTTACGCGGAATTTACGCTGCTTTAATCATTTGAATATTCATGAGCAAACGAACTTCATCGCTGACGACAACACCGCCAGCTTCGGTGGTAGCGCTCCACATCAAGCCAAAGTCTTTGCGATTGATTTTTCCTTCCAATTCAAAGCCCACTTTCGTCTGCCCGTAAGGATCGGTCACGGTTCCGGCGTATTGTGTTTGCAGGCTCACGGCGTGTGTTTTGTCGCGTATGGTCAAATTACCGACGATAACGTAGTCGCTATCGCTCTTTTTGGTAATGCCCGTTGAAACAAAGTGCATTTTGGGGAATGCGGCTGCATTGAAAAAATCATCGCTTTTGAGGTGTCCGTCGCGCTGCGCGTTGTTGGTCGAAATGCTACCGGTTTCCGCTTCAAAGGTAATTTTCGCATCGGTAAAATCGGCACTTGCGCTTTCCATTGTCGCGTCGAATGCCGTGAATGTTCCCGTGACAGTCGTAATCATCAAGTGTTTCACCTTGAAGGTAATGTCGGAGTGCGCTGCGTCAATTTTGTAAGTAGCCATGGTGGTTGTGAGAAAAGTGAGTAAGGGTGTGATTGAAAAACACGTTGTAATTACGCTTTTGCTTTTGCTAATTCGATAGCAACAGTGATTTTTACCTCTTTGCCCACGACTGCTCCGCCCGCTTCGAGCATCGTATTCCATTTCAAGTTGTAATCAAAGCGGTTGATGCTGGTTGTTGCCTTGAAACCCGCTTTGGTATTGCCCCAAGGGTCTTTGACAATGCCGCCAAAATCGACATCGAAGGTCACTGTTTTTGTTACGTCGCGGATGGTCAAATCACCTGTGAGCTTGTATTTACCTTTGCCGGCAGCTTTGAATGTTTTGCTGACAAATTTCATTTGCGGGAATTTTTCTGCATTGAAGAAGTCATCGCTTTTTAGGTGTCCATCGCGTTTTTCATCTTCGGTGTTCACGCTTGCCACATCTGCCGAGAACTCAATTTTTGCATCCGCAAACGTGTCGTCTTTTGCCGAAACCGCACCATTAAAACTTTTGAACGAACCTTCTACGTCGGATATAACCAAGTGTTTGACGGAAAATTTCATACCGGAGTGGCTTTTGTCAAGCGTCCATGACGTTTGTGCCGATGCGTTTGTGGCAAATACCACCATCATTGCTGCAACTGCACTACCCAAAACCATTGTTAAGCGTTTCATTCGTGTATCCTCAAAAAAATCAATAAAAAAAAGAAGAATAGTTGTTGAAATAATAAATGTTGCACCATATACCAGCACAACAGATAATTTTCAAGAACAAATATACGTTGCAACATTTAATGGTGCAACATTTATTTGGTAAAAAAAATGCACCTGCTCTGAACATATTCAAAAACAAGTGCTTACAGTTAAGCCTACATACAATGACTAATTACTCCGACTTCACAACAATTGGAACAACGCCAAGTTTAAGATTCTGTGCGGTTTTGGTAAAGACTTCCAATGCTTGTTTTGCCTCATTGATGGAGGAAAAGCATCCTGCGCGGACGCGCTGGTACTGGATATTGCGCACTTTCTCGAAAAACGGCTCGACGTGAGCATCGGTCAGGCGTTTGTCGTTGGCGGCGGCACGGCGCAAGGCATCGCGTATTTGGAGAGCATCTTTTTCAAGGGAGAGGGCGCAAAATTGGATAATGTAGGGGCAGGAGTTTTGCGCATCGGCTTTGTAGGAAAGTGTTGCTGCTTGCGGCTTCAAGACAGGCTTTTGCTGAGGTGCTTCGGCAACAATATTTTCGGGAATGGACGCGGCGGTATCGGCGGGGCTGGAGGAGCGAATCACGAACTCACGCTGATAGATAAGGTCGTCCTTTTGCGGTTCGCCCGTGCGCACAACCTGTATTGGCGAGCCTTCCACAAGAAATGACTTGTCTTCGCCCGACACCACGCTCACAAAATAGGTGCGCTGCCGCCCAATTTCCACCATTTCCCCCGAAAGCGCGTATAAATAGCCGTTGGTGGCGCTGTCAACAATCACAACGGGGATAAATTCGTTAAATGCTGACGATTTACTGCCCAATGAGGGCTTTTTTTCCAAAACCTCCACCGTCAGCCAAACACGAGATTGTGCAGGAGCGGGAAGTGGTGTTGTGGCGGTATCGCGCACCTGCGCCGCAGAAGCGGTGACTGCGAATAGTCCCACCAGCAAACAAGACAAAATACATTGCATCGAATTTCAAAAAAATAAACAAAAAAATGGATAGAAAACACCAGTTTTCAAGCGCCCTACGAGATTCATTGCTTGTCCAACGTGGCTATTGCGCACCCTCACGTATCCACGTGCGAACGCCGTCAATATGATTTTGCGTAATGCGGTTTTGGAACGATTGGCGGTGCGGAATCCGCGTGGCGGCATTGAAGTCTAGGACGCGCATCAGAACACTGCGTTCAGGGTTTTTTGCCACGACAAGTCCGGGTGCATTAAAAACGACCTCGAAGTACGACGTAAGCGCCACCCCGCCCGCACGGGACTCTGCACTATGGCAGCCCGAGCCATTACACGTCAAATTAAAAACAGGCAGCAAATGCCGCTCAAACCGAACATCCGACGCAGGAATGATAATCTCTGCCGGGTCAGTAATCGTGCGCCCGCACGACCACACACACAGTATGGAGGCTATGCCGGAGGCGCAAAGAATTAGCGCAATGGGGATGTTCGCTCGAATGTTCATACTACAAATCTATGAATTTTTACGCACTTATTTGAAGGGATTTATTTCTAGGATAGGGCAATCGCATGAAAAAGGTAGGAAAAAGGGCTGATAATACGGAAATTTGTTCTTCTAGCCAAGCACTATTTCATCATTATTTTCGCTCTTTCTCATGCCGAAACTCTCACTCCAAGAAGCCT
>JAAFHM010000061.1:0-11046 GCA_013298375.1 Ignavibacteria bacterium
TGTCTCGCTCGGTGTTATGCGCTCGGCAGGCTCAAGTAAATCCGGCATTGGTGGCAATCGCATCGCCGTCATCGCCTCACTTGCTGTATCGCCGACAATAATGCCAAAATCCTCAGCAACATCCAATGTTTGCCCCGTGCGTGGGTCATTTGCCATCACCTTGACATTTGCTCTTCCTTCCAAAACAGAAATAATTGACCGTTCACGCTCATCAACACGAATTTTCGCTGAAGCATTTTGCGATGCCGTGTTGAAGCCAAGTTCCGATACTTTGGTGCGTACCGAAAATGTATCGGTACCACGCATTTCCTTGAGTTTAAGCGTTAAATTCCCTTTGGTCAATTCAATATTTTTTGCAACGCCACCAGAAGCTGCATCAATATTTGTCGCAGAAGGTTTTGGTGAAATGTCATACCCATAAATCATCAAAAGCGCATTATCGCTGATGTGGAGCGTACTATTGTTGCGAAAGGTAATATCTGCTTTGCCCCCCTCAAGTGTCGAGACGCGAAATGCCTCGTAGAGCGGCTGGTCAATAACCGCTTCCTGCCAATCGCTTTCCCATGCGGGCATAATCCGCACGCTCGGTTTGAGCATTGTGATACGCGCTTCGGGTGGAAGCGGCTTTCCGTCAGGCGAGGCGAGAAGTTTTCCCGAAAAAGCGCTCAGTCCGATAATCTCCACACGCCGATTTTGTGTTCGCCCCGCTTCGTTGTCATTGCTTGAAAGCGGGAATTGCGAACCGTAGCCACGAGTACGAATGCGGCTTGCGCTAATGCCGCTCAATACCAAAAATTCCCGCACCGCTTCTGCTCGTGCAAGCGAAAGTGCCGTATTTTGCTGTTCTGAGCCGATATTGTCAGCGTGTCCACCGATTTCAATATTGAGCCGTCCGCGTTGTTTCAAAAACTCTGCAAGCCGCGCAAATGCTGCTCGCTGGGAGTCTTCAATCACTGCGCTCCCTTGCTTAAAGGTCGCATCGGCGATAATAATTTTTTTTCCCGGACGCAAGTTGTATTCTTCTTGAGCAAAGATAGGTGTTGTCCCAAAAGCCTGAAGAGCGCATAGAATCAAGAGAAAATGTCTCATAGTTGGTAATAGTATTATCGTGGAAGACGAAACCAAAATCGTGAACCTTCACCCAAGCGGCTTTCTACGCCGACTTCCCCGCCGTGTTGCTCAATAATCTGCTTCACAAATGCCAGCCCAAGTCCTGTTCCGGCTTCATCCTTGATGCGGCGGTCATCGTTCGCACGGAAGAATTTGGTAAAAAGTTTCTGCTGCGAGGATTCCGAAATGCCGTATCCTTCGTCGCTCATAAGAACCAGTACTGATGCAGGTTCGTTACAAATTTCTGCCGTTATCGTTTTTCCCGGCAGCGAGTATTTGACAGCATTACTGAGAAGGTTCACAAAAACTTGCCCCAGCAAATCTGGATCGCCGAGAACGCTCACCGAATCAGGCGGGAAGCGGGTTTGAATGAGCATTGATTTTTTTGCGGCAAGCGGCGCGTTTGTCGTCAAAGCAGCCTTCAACACCGCTTCCAATCGCACTTCCACGCGCTGAATCTCCGTTTTGCCGGATTCCAAGCGGCTCAAATCCAAAAATTTATTGATAATATCCGCCAATTTGCGGCTTTGCGCGGCAATCGTGCGCCCATATTCCGCCGTTTCTTCCGCCTCCAATACGCCTTCGCCAATCAATTCCGCCAAACCATAAATGCTGTTGAGCGGTGAGCGCAGTTCATGGGCAACAACGGCGACAAGTTCCGTTTTAAGCCTGTCGGTTTCCACTTCCCGCGTAACATCGCGGAGCATGAGCAAATATGCCATTGGCAGCGCGGAAGTAGCATCAATCGGGGCGCTTGTGGGTTGTGTCTCGGATGTTTCGGCAATAATTTTCAATACCGAACCGCGCACAATGCGGTCTTTCAATTCTTTCGGATTCTGCACAACAAACTCGCAATGCCGCACGGTGTCAGGGCTGGAAGAAAATTCATGGAGAAAAAGCGTTACATCGTGCAGCGAGCGGCTATCGCCGGAAAGAGCGTCAATACTGGCTTCATCCGCTATGCCACTGACACCAAACCACGCCCGAAACACGCCGTTGGCAATAACGACACGCTTTTCGCCATCCAACAGCAAAATCCCGTCATTTGCTTGTTTGACGACGGTTTCCAGCTTATTGCGCTCCGCAATAATTTGGCGAATATTCAGGCGTTGATATTTACCCAATTCCGCCGCAACATCATTCATTGCCCAATAGACCAACCCAAATTCATCGCTTCTGTTGGTGGGGAGCTTCAAGGCAAAATCTTGCTCGCTGAGTTGTGATGCGGCTTCTAGGAGTTGGCGGATTGGTTGAGAAAATTGCCGTGCCAGCAAAATACAGCCAAGCGAGGCAAGTGCCGCAGAGCCAAGTATCCAGAATATTGCTGTGCGCCGCATCGTCTCAAGCGCTCTGTATGCCTGTGTTTGCGGCTCTTCCACAACAATTACCATCCGCAAAAGCGGCAAATAGAGCGCCACACCAAGCATCGGCTCACCGTCAGCACCGATATACTCTTGCACCGCGCCAACATAGTGCGAACCATCATTTTGAAACATCGTTGTCGAAAAAATCTCCCGACCACGCATGGAAACTCGCTGCAAGGCTCTTTTACGCTCTATGTGGGCAAGCGTCCGCAATGCCGAATCCGTCATGAAAACACGATTGCGAGCGCCGGAAAACATTTGCGAAGAAAGATTTTCTGCCAAACCGCATAAATACTCACTTTCCAATGCCACAACAACATAGCCAATGGTTGATGTCGTGGAATTGGTATTTTTTGCGGATTTCCACACCGCGCATATTGGCAAGACAGGTGCAGAGCCATCCAGAAGGATTTCCGGTGCTGCCCCGATAAGATATTCCGATGCCGTGCCGCGAGAAGCAAGTTTGTCAAGATAGTAAGGAGGGAGTTTGCTCGGAAGCGAGTGTTTGCCTTGTTTTGCCAATATTTCTACGGCATTCCCGCGCACATCATAAATTGCCAAGGCAGGAATTTCCTCGCTAAACGCCAACAATGACCGCACTGCTTCGACCGAAGAAGCCTCATCAATACGGCGATTTGCCAAAAGCGATGTCGCACTCAAAACAAGGCTTGATGCTGCCTCTACGCGGTGTATGAGCCTGTCTTGCACACGCTCGGCTGCGGCAAAGTAGTATTCCCGCGCCGTGTTTTTTTGACTCTCCAGCGCTGTGCGAATACACAAATACCCCACAAGCGAGGCAGGAAGCAGCGCCGCAAGCAAAATTGTTGCCGTTAATTTGGTGGTAAAGCGCGATGTGAAGCGGGCTTGCCCGTGTCCCGTCGTTGTCATGGCTCATTCTCCCCCTGATGCCCGGAAAGGCGCTTCACAACGGGGAATTCGGCATGAAAGACTGAGCCGCATACTTTGCCCGATTCGTAGAGTACCTTGCCGCCAGCAGCCTCGGAGAGCTTTTTAACGATAAACAGTCCCAGACCCGTTGAATCCTCGCCTGCGGTGGGTTTGGAGGATGTTGTGCCAAATTTCGTAAAAAGCCGCGAAGCCTCTTTGGGTGGGATTCCCACGCCTTCATCCTCAATGGAAAACCGTACCCAATCAGCATCGCCGTGAATACTGACAGCTATAGCGCCGCCCAAGGGCGAATATTTAATGGCATTCGAGAGAAGATTGTCAAGAATTTGAGCGAGAACATCAGCATTGATGCGGATAGTAGCAACGGGAGCTGTGTTGGTAAACGTCGTTCGGATACCCTTCTGTTCGCACTGCTCTTGATAGCTTGCCAGCACATCGGCGGCGGCAAAGACAATATTGACTGACTCGGAAGGTAGATGGAGAGCGGTGTTGGGGGTGTCGTTTGATAAAACTGCCCCTTCTTCAATAGCATTCACATCCAAAAGATTTTTGACCAAGCGAAACATTCGGTCTGAGGCAAGAGTAATATTATTCAGCGTTTCCGCCGATTTCTCCGGTGGAAGTGTGCCGGATTTTAGCAAATCCGTGAGCCAGCGCACGGTTGCGAGCGGGTTTTTGAGGTCGTGTGCGGCAATGCTCATAAACTCGCTTTTTTCCCGATTAAGTTTTTCCAAAAGCGCATTATTGCGGCGCAAAGCATCACGGGAAAATTTGAGGTCAAGATGAGTTTTGACGCGGGTCAGAAGCTCGGTTGCATGAAAAGGCTTGACGACATAATCCACCGCGCCCATTTTGAAACCCTCGACAATATCGTCCATTTCACCCCGTGCGGTGATAAAAATTATCGGGATTTCGCTCAACCCCGCATCAGTTTTAATCCGGCGGCAAACCTCGAATCCATCCATTTCCGGCATCTGCACATCCAGCAAAATGAGATCTGGCAACGCCTCTTCGCCACGATTGCCCGCCGACAAGTAATCAAGCGCCTCGGCACCGCTCGAAGCCTCGTGCAGAAGGTATCCCTTTAAACGCAAGCGCCCACGCAGCGCTTGAAGATTTTCTAGAATATCGTCAACAATCAAAATACGCGGTGGCGAGTCGTATAAAATTTCTTCAGAAGGCAGTTTTGAAGCGGTGTTTGAGGAGTTCATAGTGAGGAGGTTGATATTCAAGCAGAAAAAGCACGAGAAATTTTTTACCCGTGAATTTTGGGCAAAAGCCCGACTTTGACAGCAAATTCTTCTGCTTCTTGGCGAGAATTGATGCCGAGTTTCGCGTACATATTGTTCAAATGATTTTTCACCGTGCCACGACCAATATTGAGCGCTTCGGCAATTTCCTCATTTGTCAAGTCTAGCAGACGCAAAACGTTTTTTTCTGCCGCTGTGATTCCGGCAGTGGTCAGCGCTCGGTCTGCATTAAGCATTCGCTTTGCCTCAGCGGGATTAAGCCAAAGTTCATCGGGAGTTTTGAAGATGCGGCGCATTGCTGCTAGAAAGGTTGTGCTGGGTTCTTGTTTAGAAAGATAACCATTTGCGCCGCTTGCGAGAATAGCTTTGACAGGAGCATTTTCCATGCCCGTCATCACGAGCGCCCGCAAATCCGCGCCGGAAATGCCCTGCGAGCGCAGAGTTTGAATGACTTCACTTCCAAGCATATCGGGCAGTTGATAATCAATCAGCAGAAAGTTCGGTGTTTGCTCCGTTTTCCATGCAGCGCTTAATTTTTCCAGCGCTTCTTTCCCATCGGAAGCCGTCCCGACGACAGTAATCGCGGGTTGTGGCGGTGGTGTGCTTAAAGCAGCATCCTGCGCCATCCATGATTCCATAGCGTAGCGGATAAGCTCATGGTCGTCCACGATGAAGAGTCGAATTGTGTCGTTGTGTTGCACGGTTTTTTGCTTGATTGTGGAAAATGATGGTTTTACGCAGTAAACAAGCCATCAATGGACAAATACCGCTCACCAGTATCATAGCAGAACGTCAGTACCCGTGCGCCTTCTTGCATATCGGGTAGCTTCTGTGCGACGGCTGCTAACGACGCACCCGAAGAAATTCCAACAAAAATGCCTTCTTCTTTTGCGCTGCGCACCGCGTATTCAAACGCTGCGTCCTTAGAAACCTGAATTACGCCATCCAACAGGTCTTTATGGAGATTTTGCGGGATAAATCCTGCGCCAATACCTTGTATCGGGTGTGGTGAAGGCTGCCCGCCGCTAATAACGGGTGATAGGGCGGGTTCGACGGCATAGACTTTCAGGTGCGGAAACTGCGCTTTCAGCACTTGCGCACAGCCCGTGATGTGTCCGCCAGTACCAACGCCCGTAATCATGTAATCAAGCCCTTCCGGGAAGTCTTTGATGATTTCCTGTGCTGTTGTTTTTGCGTGAATGGCGATATTTGCTGCATTGTCGAACTGTGATGGCATCCAGGCTTTGGGAAGTTCTTTGACGAGTTCTTCTGCTCTGGCGATTGCGCCTTTCATGCCCTTTTCGCGGGGTGTGAGTTCAAAAGTTGCGCCAAATGCCGCCATAATGCGCCGCCGTTCAATAGACATGGATTCTGGCATGACCAATATCAATTTATACCCTTTCACTGCCGCGACCATTGCCAAGCCAATGCCGGTATTTCCTGACGTTGGTTCGATAATAATGCTGTCTTTTGAGAGCAAACCGCGCTCTTCCGCGTCTTCGATCATAGCTAGTGCAATACGGTCTTTGATGCTGCCGCCCGGATTGGCTCGTTCTAATTTCATCCAGACTTCGGCTTTCGTTGAATAAAGATTCCGAATGCGCACGTGCGGCGTATTTCCTATGGTTTCGAGGATGTTGTGTGCTTTCATTGTCGTAAATAGTTGAATGTCAAAAAAATGGAGTGCGCTAATTTAATGATTTTCCGTAAAACACTCTCAGCAGAACTTGAGAATAATGCCTGAATTGTGTAAATTTGATTTTACTTCGTCACCCCAATTATGCGCACCGACACGCTTCTTTACCAGCTATTTCTCCAATTACCGCAACTGCTCTTTGCTTTGATTGGCGAGGACACGGCGAAATCATCGGGATATGCGTTCCATTCGGTGGAATTGAAAGAAACGGCATTTCGTATTGACGGGGTGTTTTCGCCGCAAATGGCGGACGGAACGGTCTATTTTTTAGAATTGCAATTCCAACGCGATACACAATTTTACTCGCGGCTTTTTTCGGAAATTTTTCTCTATTTTCGGCAGTTTCCCTTGCCAGAAGATTGGCGAGCAGTGGTGGTTTTTGCACAAAAAGCGCATGATAGCGGCTTGCCAAATGTATATTCGGACTTGGCGGCGCGATTGCACATTATTCACCTTGATACACTCTCGGACGACGTATTTGCACGGCATCCGCTTGATATTTTGCAGTTGCTAACGCTGCCCGAAGATATTATGCTCGTTCAAAGCAAAGCCCGCATGGCTATTGAGCGGGCGAATACTTCTGCTGCACAAAAGTCTATTACTATTGACCTCATTACCAAAATTCTTGTTGAAAAATTTGACCACATTTCTTTTGAAGAGGCATACACTATGATTTCCGCAACATTATCGGATATTGAAAAATCCAATTTTTACATTGGTTTGCGCGAAAAATTTCGTGTTGAGGGAAAGATTGAGGGAAAGATTGAAGGCAAGATTGAAGCTATTCAAGAAACTACCCGCAATCACATCCAAGCGATGTATCGCTCTGGTCTAAGCACGGAAACTATTGCGCACATTACCAATCTTACCATTGCTGAAGTGCAAGCATTGAAGCCATCCGATGTAAAATAGTTTTTGGAGAGGCATGCGCTATGATTTCCGCAACATTATCGGATATTGAAAAATCCAATTTTTACATTGGTTTGCGCGAAAAATTTCGCAAAGAAGCTATTCAAGAAACTACCCGCAATCACATCCAAGCGATGTATCGCTCTGGTCTAAGCACGGAAACTATTGCGCACATTACCAATCTTACCATTGCTGAAGTGCAAGCATTGAAGCCATCCGATGTGCAATAGCGTTGCTCAAATCACAAAATCCCCGACTTCGCTTTCTTGGGTGGTGTAGCCTTCGCCGCCGGAAGTTTGAACGCGAATTTGGCTGGTGTGATAGACCAACGATTGTGGTGGTATGCTCTGTGTGAGCCAAACATTGCCGCCGATTGTACTGTTTGCGCCGATAATCGTCTGCCCACCTAAAATTGTTGCGTTGGAATAAATCACCACATTGTCCTCAATTGTGGGATGCCGCTTGGTCTCGGCGAGGGATTTTTTCACGCTTACTGCGCCCAATGTCACACCCTGATAAATTTTCACGTTATCGCCAATGATGGTTGTTTCGCCAATGACAATTCCAGTGCCATGATCAATGCAAAAACGCTTGCCAATCCTTGCTCCGGGGTGAATATCTACGCCTGTTGCGCTATGTGCATATTCGGAAAGCAATCGTGGAAAAAGTGATACCCCAGCCCGGTAAAACTCATGTGCAATGCGGTGTACAGCCGTTGCATGAAAACCCGGATATGCCAAAATTACTTCCTCTATACTTTCGGCGGCTGGGTCGCCTTGAAAAATCGCTTCGGCATCCAGCCAAAGCATATCGAAAATATGCGGCAAACGTCCAAAAAATGTGTCGGCAATCTCTTCAACGCTTGAATCTAACTGACTTTCATAGGGGCGTAATATCATGAGCAAATGCTCATACATTCTACGCAGTTGCGTTTCGGTATTTTCCTCGCAGCATGGGCGCTCGGCAGAAACAAAATTGGGGAACAATGCTTGCAATGTTCCTTCGGCAAAAGTTTGAGCATCCGTGCGAGTTGGGAGGGTACTTTGGTATTCCAACGACTTTTGGACAATAATTGGAACGATAGTAGAAAAATCAGGCGACATGAGGTTTTTATGGATTTGGGTGTGTAGTGCTGTGCCTTGTGGCATAAAATCACGTCTATATTCTCTGCATCCCTTTTTACGAGTTTCGCACCTGACCAGAGCCGCGTACAAGCCATTTGTAGCTCGTGATTTCCCGAAGTGCCATCGGACCTCGTGCGTGGAGTTTTTGGGTGGAAATACCAATTTCTGCACCAAGTTCAAATTGTGCGCCGTCAGTAAAGGCAGTGGAGGCATTTGCATACACAACAGCAGCATCAACGCGGTGTAGAAAGGTTTCGCAGACGGTTTCGTTGTTGGCGATAATTGCTTCGCTGTGTTTTGAACTGTAGTGCGCGATGTGTTCTAAAGCGGCTTCTAAGCTATTCACCGTTTTGATGCTCATTTTGTAATCCAAAAATTCCGTTCCAAAATGCTGCTCTCCGGCTGCAGAAAGCAATTCCGAGGGATAATGTCCCGTCAGGCGCTCTAATGCTGGTTCGTCGGCAAAAATGTGAACATTTTTTGTGGCGAGTTGTTGGGTGAGTGCTGGCAAATCAGCAAGTCGGTCGCTGTGAAGAATCAAGGTATCAAGAGCGTTGCAGACGCTCACGCGGCGAGTTTTTGCGTTGAAAATAATTTCCTTGCCTTTTTCGATATCGCCACTTTTATCAAAATAAACGTGAACAATTCCCGCGCCTGTTTCGATAACGGGAACACGGGAGTTCTGCCGTACAAAATCAATCAACCCCTGCGAACCGCGAGGAATAATCACATCAATCAAACCGACCGCGCCAAGCATCGTCGCGGTGGCTTCGCGGTCAGCGGGCATAAGAAAAAGCGCCTCATTGGGTATTCCGTGGTGTTCTAAAACCGCAGAAATGGTTTTCGCAATAGCAATATTCGAGAACTCCGCATCGCTGCCGCCTTTGAGGACGCAAGCGCTTCCCGCCTTGAAACAAAGCGCAAAAGCATCCAGCGTAACATTTGGTCGGGCTTCGTAGATAATGCCAATAACGCCCATCGGAACGGATATTTTCTGCATTGCCAAGCCATTATGCAGGGTTTTTTCCTCCAAAACAATTCCCACTGGCGACGGCAGCCCCGCGACATTGCGCATTTCCGCCGTGATAGTCTTGATGCGGCTTTCGGTCAGCATGAGTCGGTCATATTTGGGGTCGTTGCTGTCCATGCGCTCCAAATCGCGCTTGTTCTCGCGGAGAATTTCCTCCTGTGCCGATTCGAGGCGGCTTGCAATTTCGAGAAGAATAGTGTTGCGCTCCTCATTGGAACGATGGGCAACAGTGGCGCTTGCGGCTTGTACGCGCCGAAGTTGGGCGATTAGGTCTGATGATATTGAGAGCATGAAATATTGTTTGAAAATGCAAAAGTGTATGGAAGCTGTATTGGCAAGGCTTTCAAGGCTTCAGAAAGAGATAATCATAGTGAATAAGCGGCTTTTGGTTGCTCTGTCCGATAATTTCCCGCGCACGGGCGGAGTTGTATTGCGCCATCCCGTAACCAATCGCCTTCCCGCTTTTCGTGCCGTCGTCGCTCGAAAGCCGCACAATGTCGCCTTTGTCAAAATCGCCATCGATGCGCGTCACGCCGACGGGGAGAACGCTTACTGCTTTGTCGGAAGAAGTCAAAGCTCTCACTGCTCCTGCATTGATGAAGACTGTTCCCTTTTCATAGCCTTCCCCATGTGCAACCCAACGTTTAATGCCGGAAGCGCTTTTTTGAGGAATAAACGTTGTTCCAACGGTCTTTCCGGCGCAAATTTCCTGCAAAATATGGGGAGTTTTACCATTAGCTATTCTCACGGTGATTCCGATAAGCGAGAGTTTATGCGCTATTCCGGCTTTCGTGAGCATCCCGCCACGCCCAAACGAGGATTTTTCCGGCGCAATGAAACTTTCCACGTTCAATTTTCGCGTATCAATCGTAGAAATAAGATTTGAAGCGGGATTGCTGGGATTGCCGTCAAAAACCCCATCCACATTGGTCAAAATGACGAGCGCATTTGCTTGAATCATAGACGAGAGCAAGCCGGAGAGTTCGTCATTGTCGGTGAACATGAGTTCCGTAACGGAAACAACATCATTTTCGTTGACAATCGGCACAATTCCTTGTGAGAGCAGACCTTCAAGGCAATTTTGCATATTCAGATAATGCCGTCTGTCCCGAAAATCTTCTTTGGTCACCAGCACTTGAGCGCATTGCAACTGGTGTTTGTCGAAAAGTTCAGCGTAAGAGTTCATCAGGCGCACCTGACCAACAGCAGCTAAAATTTGACGCGCCGTGACGGTTGGCGTTTTGTCGGGAAGCCTTACCACCGCTCGTCCAGAGCCAACCGCCCCCGACGAGACGAGAACAACCTGAATACCCTGCTCTTTCAGAACAGCAATATCCTTGACAAGGCGCTCCATGACGGTAATGTCGAGCAATCCGTTCTCCTGCGAAAGAACGTTGGTTCCAACTTTGACGACGAGTTTTTGATACAAAGGCTTCATTTGGTCAGAATTGTTGTGAAATAATCTCCGACAAACATACCAATCCTTGCGCTTTTGGGCAAATGCTTCCTGCACGGGCTTTTGAACTCGGCAAAAAATTTATCAAATATTGGCGCAAAATCATTCTTTTTGAATAACAAAAATTGAGTAAATTAGCCCGCTCAATCCACTTTTCTCGCACAGAATCAAGGTTTTGCTATGATACAACGTTATTTA
>JAAFHM010000061.1:11056-14532 GCA_013298375.1 Ignavibacteria bacterium
CTACACAACCGATGAGGGCATTTATACCGACCGCCGCTCTGCTTCTGGTACGAGCGAACTTGGCTTGCGATATTTGAAACTTGCCAATACCTACCGCGAATCACGCAATGTCGATATGGCGCAATACTACTTGCGGCTGGGCTATGACCTTGTACGCGGACGCGGAAGCCGTTATTGGGAAGCTGTCGCAAACGAATATCAAGGCTTAATTTACCGCGATATGGGCGATAATGCTACTGCCCGCGAGTATTTCCGCCGCGCAGAAAGCATTTATCGCACCGTTATCAATCCGTTGCGCTCAGAAAGCAGCATTGATGCTGTTCGGAAGATTGTTAGCGATGTGGAAACAGGCTGGCGCTATTTCTATCCGCCCGCATCCATGCAGAATTATCGGTGGTACTCGAACGATTATTACAATAATCAATATGCCGCCTCGAATTATCGTGCAGAACTCGTCGAGCGTGAACGCTTGCAACGAGCAAATATGTTGCTTCAAGGGCGTTTGAGCGAGTTGGAGACACGTTTGCGTTATATCGAACAGCCCGTATATTATGGTCGGTAATCCTCGTTTCGCTCTTTGCCGGATTGCAATCCTCCCACTATTTTCACGAATGGTATGACCTCAATTCAACATGATATTCCTTTTGCCAAGCACTTGGGAATTGAGATTTTACCTGCATCGCAAGGGGAGGCGCATCTTCGCGTCAAAGTGTTGGAAGCTCATACAAACAGATTTGGCACTGCGCATGGAGGTTTTTTGAATGCCTTGGCGGACACCGCATTGGAGGTGGCTTCCAATAGCTACAATGTGCAAGCTGTCGCGCTCACAACAAGTATGCAATATCATAAATCAGCTAGTATTGGTGCGGTTGTGGAGGTTTCGGCGCGAGAGACGCATCGCGGACGGAGTACGGCGACATATCATATCGAACTGACAACATCGGGGAGTTTGCTGGCAACATTTACGGGAACGGTTTTTCGTAAACAGCCAGCTATGAAGATGTCTTGAGGGCTATTTACTCAAAACTCGTTGAATACTGAGGGCGAAACAACAAAAGCCGCAGGAAACAGAGATTTTCTGTGGCTTTTGCGCTTCTGGGGCTTTTCCACAATATAGCTACGCTTGAAAGGGGGCTTGTCTCTGAGATGACTTACCAAGATTGTTACAAAATTCCTGCGAAAAAATACGCAATAACACAAAGGTTTCGTATTTTCGTCTTGCAAGCAGCATCGTCCATTTGCTTGTACCACGATTTTACTTGACTCAAACGTTGGCTATTATGCTGGAAAAACTACGTTCACTATCGCTCTTCGGAAAAATACTTGGTTTAGCGGGAATTATGTCGGCATTTACCGCCATTGTTGCGTTTGTTGCCTATCGGCAAGCGCGAATTTTGGATGAACGCGACACCATCCATACCATCGAAAATGCAGTGCTGAATCTTCGTGCCAATCGGGTTGACTTCACAACAACCCGCAAAGAAGAGTATATCCAACGTAACAATACCCTTTCCAAGACCGCTGCAAAGGCTTTTGCGAACCTTCCCGCAGGCGAAACCGTCATGCAGTCCCTCCAACAATCGCTGCAAAATCACGAAGCACTCTGGGATAATTTTGCGAAAACCATGACCGAGCGCGGACTCACGGAAAATAGCGGTATTGAGGGGCGATTTCGTACCAGCGCACACGATTTGGAAAACCTTTTCCAACAAATTCAATCGCCCGAACTGCACATTTTGCTGCTACAAACCCGCCGCGATGAAAAAAACTTCATCATGCGCAAACTCGACAAACACATCAAAGAATTTGACCGCGATGCCAATGCTCTCGAAAGCGGTCTTGCTACATCAGGACTTGCTCCTGAGCTAAAGGCAGAAGCAACTTCCCTTATCACAAAATACCGCTCGACCTTTGCGGAACTCTCCTCTGTGTTCAAACGGCTGGATGCACTTTCACAACAACTTGACGACAACGAAACAGCCGAACTCACCACTATTGAAGCTCTTTCGGAGGCAAAAAAGATTGCTGCCACCAAAGCCGAAAGCCTGATGTACATCGTCATTGCCCTTGCTTTTTTAACGGGGCTACCGATTGCATTTTTCCTTGCCCGGAGCCTTGTGCGCCCAGTGCGGGCATTGCAAAGTGCGACGGAAATGCTGGCAAGCGGAGGTGAACTGAAAGTCCTTCAAGTTCGCACCAACGATGAAATAGGCTCTCTTGCTCGTGCCTTTAACTCTATGGCAACGACCTTGCGCGAATCCAACACTAAAATCACCTCGCAACAAAACAATCTTCTGAAACAGCAAAACGACCTTAATTCCACGCTTGAACAACTCGAAGGACAGAGTCATTACCTTGGCACTAGCGTTGCGCGGATTCTTCAGGAGATGCAAGCGTTGGCGGCGGGCGATTTGACGGTTTCGCTCGAAAGCAATTCAACGGATGAAATCGGGAAACTTTTTTCCGGTTTCAACGACGTAGTTGGGAATATTCGCACGATGATGATGGAAATTATTGAAGCCGTGAATGTGACTCGGAGTATTGCGGGAAAAATTAACGAGTCCAAAGATGCGCTTGTTTTCTGGGCGCAAAAGCAATGGGTTCAGTCCGACGAGGTAAATACAGCGTTGGAGGAAATGAACAAGGCAATTACGCACAGCGCCCGCAATGCCAGCGAAACGACGAAATTTGCTGCCGACAACAGCAAGGTTGCGGCTGAAGGCGGTTTCGTTGTAGCACAAGCCGTAGAAAATATCCGCTCTTTGGCAGATGTAGTCAAAAACTCTGCCGTCAATATTGAGCATTTGGGCGTTTCCAGCAAAGACATTGGAAAGATTATTCAGACGATTGAAAACATTGCCAAGCGAACCAATCTTCTCGCGCTGAACGCCGCCATTGAAGCGGCACGGGCGGGCGAACAAGGACGAGGCTTTGCGGTTGTCGCGGATGAAATATCCCATCTCGCCGACCAAACATCCACCGCAACCAAGCAAATAAGCGGTATGCTCGACCAAATCCTCACTGACATCGAAGGCGCTACCTCGCTCATGTACGCCAGCAGCAATCGGGTGAACGAAGGTATTGCCCTTGCAGACGCGGCTGGTGTGGCGTTGGGAGAAATTATGGACAGTTCGCAATCGGTCTTAGACCGCATTAGCCAAATTGCATCGTCCACCGAAGAGCAGTCAGCAACAAGTTTTCATATTTTGAGCAGCGTGGAAAATATCGCCACGACCGCTTCGCAATCCGCGCAAGAGACCGAGCGCGTTGCGGCGACCATCAATAATTTGTCCTCTGTCACGGGGCAGCTCAACAACCTCGTTCATCGCTTCCGGTTGGACAAAACTGATAATTTCTCGGTTCCCCTTCCCGGCGCAGCACCAAAAGAGCTTTCCTCAAACCAAATGAGTGCTTTTTAGCCCCGACCAAAGCAAGCGCTTCCAATGATATGAGCCAATACCGCGAAGAGAAAATCA
>JAAFHM010000454.1:0-1590 GCA_013298375.1 Ignavibacteria bacterium
GAAATCCGTTCTACGCTTAGGAAAGCGTAGGACGGACAAGCGCACCTGACCAGTTACAGCGTATCATCAATATTCACACTTTTGTCTATTGGGTAAAAAAAAACCATTCTACACTAAAAAATTATTAAAGTGTAGAACGGTAATATCTTGCGAGATTACAGGGTAATCATTATTTGTAGCGTAGCGCCACTTTACGACTGACTATTTTGTTCCGCCATTCGGCAACATTGCTGGTGACGTTTGCGGTGTCGGTGCTACTGCTGGCTTGTTTTCGCCATATGCACGGATTTCAAGGAGTTTATATTGCGGATCTTGGTGGTCGGTTTTGACAAGAACTTGACCATAAAATGGACCCGGCTGGGCAGGACCAACAACCTTCACCGGCAGTTCAATTTCCGTGTTTGCCGGAATGGTAATTGGCGCTTTTTTAGCAATCGTCAAACCATTATTGCCCGTAAACTCAAGCAGTTTCACTGGCGAAGAGCCATTATTTTTAATTTTTGCTACACCAGTTGCCTCTTTGCCAACATACATTGGATAGAATGAGACAAATTGGTCAACCTGCATTAAACGAATAATATTTGCCTTCAAGAACAAAACCTTGATAGAATCTGGCTGTGCGTTACTCGTCAAGGTGATAGATTTCATCAACTGACCGCTTGCTGTACCGACATTGACCGTAAATTTCAGTACGGTGCTTTCGCCGGGCTTGATGTTGCTGCGTTCCAGAGCTTCGCTCGTGCAGCCACACGCGGGCTTTGCTTGAAGAATCACCAAATCTTTATCGCCGCTATTTTTAATCTCAACCTGTCCTGCAAGCGGCTTCGATACGTCACTGACGTTCCCCCAATCGTAGGTGTCGCCACCTTTAATTTCGATTTTGGGCTGCGCAAATGCCACGCCCGTCAAGAACAGAGCAACACCAGTTGCCAGCAATGTTTTTGTGAATGATTTCATACAGAGTAGAAAAATATAGTGAAAAGAAAAAATTGAATTTCAAGAAGAAGAATGGCGAAGAATCGCCCAACGACGTGTTTGACGTATAGCGAAGAAAAAAGGTTGACAGTGTTGCCGATATTCGACGGCAACATTTTCACGATAGCCGAGCCGCTTCTGCGATAATCTTCTGAAACGCCCGCCGCACGTGATCTTCGGTTGTTTCCATATTGCCGACAGCAAAGCGCAAGGTATAAACGCCATGCACGACAGTATGAACAAGAAAAATTTCGCCCGTAGCATTGAGACGCTCTTCTAACGCAGCATTCATGCGCTCTAGTGTTGCTTCGGATTGTTCTTTTTGCGGCTTAAAGCGAAAGCAGACAAGGCTAAATTCTACGGGTGCGGTGAGTTCAAAGTCGGGATGTGTCTCGACAAGATCGCCAAAAAGCCTCGCCAATGCTATATGCTCACGCAACCGCGCTTGAATCCCCGCAATCCCAAAGTACCGCATAACAAACCATAGTTTTAACGACCGAAAACGCCGTCCAAGCTGGATGCCGTAATCCATCATATTCTCAACAAGCGCATCTTCGCTAGTTTTGAGGTATTCCGGTGTGAGGCTAAAGGCTTGTTTTAATATTTCTGGTTTGC
>JAAFHM010000454.1:1600-4143 GCA_013298375.1 Ignavibacteria bacterium
TTGCGCGTGTACAAAATACTCAAATCCATCGGAACAAATAGCCATTTATGTGGATTGATGACGATAGAATCCGCACGTTCCCAGCCAAGAAAGCGATCTCGCCATTCGGGAAGCATCGCCACGGGTCCGGCGTATGCAGCATCAACATGAAACCAGAGTTTTTCCCGCTCGCAAATTTCAGCAATCGCCTCAATCGGGTCGGAACTGGCTACCGATGTCGTCCCGACAACACCAACGACGCATATCGGCAGAAATCCGGCTTTTCGGTCTTCCGCAATAGCCTTTTCCAATGCCTCTGGTATCATGGCAAAGCGGTCATTGGCAGGAATTTTTACCAAATTTGCTGCTCCCAAGCCCAGTATAATACAGGCTTTGTCGATGGAAGAATGGACAAATTCCGACGCATAGACCCGCAAACGAGGAAGATTGCGCCCAGCAATCCCCTCATGCCGTGCTTCCACGCCAGCAACCTCACGCGCACAAGCAATAGCCTGCATCGTACTGATAGATGCCGTATCGAAAATCATTCCCCATAGTGTCGAAGGCAGACCCAGTGCGGTCGCCAGCCAATTCAAGACGACGCGCTCTAGTTCCGTTGCCGCTTGCCCACTTTTCCAGACCATCGAATTATTATTGACTGCCGCCGTTAATAATTCCGCCAAGACCGCAGGAAGACTGGACGAATTGGCAAAATACGCAAAAAAATTCGGATGATGCCACTGCGTAAGATTCGGCATAATCAGGTGTTCAAAATCACGGAGAAGTGCCGACATTGCCTCTGCCTCTTCAGGAGCGGCGCTCGGCAACTGAGCGGCAATGCTTCCGGGAGCGACATTCGGCAAAACATTGATGTTGTCAAGGTTTTGGCGGTATTTTGCTATCCAGTCAATTAGTGCGTAGCCGTGTTGACGAAATTCTTCTGTCGGCATATCGCCAAAATGTGGTATATCGTGACTCATGGTTGGTATGAGATATGAAAGCGTTTGATAGTTGTCAATTCGAGATTTTAGACGATATTGTCCGCTTTTTCGTTGAAATTCGGTGAAAATTTTTTGCGCCATACAACACGAAAAGCTGCTTCGGGTGGTGATTCCAAAGCAGCTTCTTTTCTTCGAGAACTTCCGAAACTATTTTTTCTTACCGACGCTTAACGTCGTTGTTCGGAATAGTGGTGGTGGAAAGGTGAGTAGTGGTCTTTTCGTGGTATCGGACACTCAGTCCGCATCGTAGATTTCCTGAAGACATTTGCGAAGATGCAAGACAGCATAACGCTTCCGTGCCAAGAGGGTATTGATATTAATGCCCGTTTCATCGGCAATTTCACGAAATGGTATGCCTTCAAATTCATTTTTCACAAAAACTTCTCTTTGTTCCGCTGGCAATTCATCCAGCCCCCGCATGACGGCTTCCCATATCGTCTCGCGCATCATTGCTGATTCGGGGTTGGAGGTAAGATCGCTCAAAAGAGCTTCAAAATTTTCGCTGGTTGCATCGTCTGTTTGCGGCAAGTGCATATCGCTAAAGGTTTCCGCACGTTTTTTACGATAGGAATCAATGATACGATTGCGCACAGCAGTGAATACCCATGATGCAACATTTTCAATCGGCTTCGACACTGTATGCGAAGCTGCCAGAACGTTAGCGAATACGTCTTGCAAAATATCTTCCGCTTCTTCGGCAGAACGAACTCGCTGACGAATAAATCCGAGGAATTTTTTTCGGTCAGTCCGAAAAAGATGCTCAATCTGCATGGCTAAATCCATGAGTTGTCTCCCGCAATAATAAAAAGTGAATAAAACTTTAATGCTTTGGGTAATCTCGTTAATGTTTCTTCATATACGTCTAAACAAGTCTTATATGGATTAAGTTCCCAAAAGTTTCATTAACAAAAAAACAGAGGCTGATATGCCGATAATTTTTGTTAATGAACTGATACGCACCAGCAAAGAAAAGTAATGGCTTCCCACAAATTACCAAAAGTTTCCGCAATAGCTTAAAGAAATTACCCAAACAAGCCGCAAGTGGCGTTTGCGCCCTGCCCCAAAGCACTTATTCTCTCCGCCGATACATTACTCCAACACAAAACGTGCTACTTGCTTTTGCATGGCTTCGGTCAAATTGTGTAAATCTTCTGCGGCTTGGGCAATCTCGCCAACGCCCGTAGCGGCACGTTCTGTGGCAAGGTGCATTGATTCGATGCTTTTCAAACTTTCGGCGCTATTTTCTGCCTGAACAGCGCTCATTTTTGAAATTGTTTTCATTTGCCCAACATTATCGTTTGCACTGGAAACGACGAGTTGGAGCGTTGAGCGCGTCTGCTCGGCAAGCCTTACCCCTTCATCCATCTGTGTTGCGCCTTCGCCTAGGGATGCCACCGCTAAGGCAATTTCGCCTTGAATCATTTTTACCGTCGCGCTAATCTGCTTCGTTGCTTGTGCGGTACTTTCGGCGAGTTTACGAACTTCATCGGCAACGACCGCAAAGCCGCGTCCCTGCTCGCCTGCGCGGGCGGCTTCCACCGCCGCGTTCAGGGCCAGGATGTT
>JAAFHM010000271.1 GCA_013298375.1 Ignavibacteria bacterium
CTTCTCACGCAACGCCTAGCGGCAGCGCAGCAGTTTGTCTATTGGCAAGAAATCCGCGAACGCGCTGATATTCCGGTCTTTTATCGGAATTTTTTTGGCGCGGAAGTGCAGTGGTGGATTTTTGAAGAACAGTTGCAACGCGCCGCAAACCCGCGCTTTGACTATGCGCACGAGCAGTTGGCGCTTCATACCGTCGAGGCAGACCGCTACCGCATGGAAGCAGCCCGTTTCGACCATCAAGACCTGACCGCCGCTATTGACCTTGCCGTCAAGACCCGTTTCAACTATATTCTTCGCCCGCGCACAACGCTCAAATGGTTTGTCTATCGCGGCGAACCGACCAAAACCTTGAGCGAAGTGCTGCTCAGGATGGATTATTTTTTGGAATATGATTACCTTTTGGATGGCTTCCGCAAATGGATTGCCACCAAACAAAGCGAAGCGCCCGTCAAACAACCTGTGCGCCAAGTTTCGCTTGTCTCCATTGTAGAATTTGACCGCACCTTGCAGAATGTCGATAATGACGTGATTTTAGAATACTCACCCGAAGAATTTACGGACCTTCTCACGCCGATTTACGAGATGTTCGATGAAATCCATGCCACTGACCGCGCATTGCAACAGTATCGCGGAAAAGTCCCCATGCCGGCTATTATCGTGTTTCTGGACGACAAAGGTATTTATCGTATCGCCCAAGAACTCGAAGATGTGATGAAAAAACGTGCCTTGCGCTACGTTGGGCAGCGAGAATTTCTGCACTTGCTCAACGATATTGTCAGCAAACTTGAGCAAGAAACACCGCTTCCGCCTTCCGAACACGCCGATGCGCTTACGCTCCCCCTTGCTTTCGACGACGACCCCATCATCAAAGCCGATGACACTATCGGCGAACTTGCACTCGGCGCTGCCAAGCGCAAGCCGAAACAGGGATCGCAAGCCGATGTGTCGCTAGAAAATATCACGGTCGAAGATGCCCCAGAACAACTATCCGTCACACCCATGCCCATCGGGGCAACGGCTTTGGAGACCGCCGAAAATCGCCCTATCGCCATTGCGCCTACGCCGAGCAATGACGACACCATGCCTCATCCGCTTGATAACGCAAACCGCAGCGCACAAGAATTGTCGCCAACATTCGGCACGGAATTAGCAGGTCTTGCCGAAATGATGCAAGAGTTCCAAACTGCGCCTCCCCGTGAAAAAGACGTAGAAGAGCAGTCCGTAGGAGAGCAGTTTGCCGGAGAGCGCACCACGACAGTCACAGCGGCATTACACTCGGCATCTCAGGCAGAAATCCACGATGCAGAGTACGTGATGATGCAATCGGAGGAGGAATCGGGCAATGACAATGATGATGCAGGGGCAAAACCGCACGAAACCATAGTAAGCACCCCATCAAATACGGAAAAAACTCCTCTCAAAAAGGCGATTGCCAACGAGAATGAGCCGCCAAAATCAAGCCTTTTTACGCGGTGGAGCAGCATTTTCACGCCGCGCACGGAGGAATAATCAAGTCTTCAACAACTCATACCAATATTTCTCAACGTTCAGGAAAGCACTATGCAAAGCTGTGATGTATGCGTCATTGGCGGCGGACCATCGGGGTACGCAGCCGCAATGCGGGCGCTGGATTTTGGCAAGCGCGTCATTTTAATCGAAAAAGACAAACTCGGCGGAGCCGCTATTTACAACGGAGCGCTCTCTTCCAAAACGCTCTGGGAGCTTTCGCGGGATGTGCGCCGTTTGCGGATCACCGAGCGCGGATACACAGTTTTCGATTACAAATTGGACTTCCCGCAGATTATCAAAGTGGCGAACAAAGCCGTTCAAGAGCGCCACGAACAGCTTGCCAAACAAGTGGATGAACTGGCAGAGCGTCTTTGCCCGGAGCGCTTCCGTTTTATTCATGGCTTCGGACGCATGGTTTCCGCAACCGAAATCGAAGTTACCACGCCAAAAGGTAAAGAAATCATCACGGCAGAATATGTCGTGCTGGCAACGGGAAGCATCCCGCGCAAACTCCCGAATGTAGTGATTGACGAGCAGAATATTGTCACCAGTGATGGTATTTGTAATTGGACAAAATTCCCTGATAGCCTCGTTATCTTGGGCGCAGGCGTGATTGGGTGCGAGTTTGCCTCCATTTTCTCGAATTTTGGTAAAACGAGCGTTCGCCTTATTGACAAAGCTGACCACATCTTGCCTTTCGAGGATAAAGACATTTCGGAGATGGTAACAGAAAATTTCATTGCCAACGGCATTACCATTCACCGGAATGCGTCGCTGGAGAGCATGGAAACGGATGAAAACGGGCGCGTGAACTATACGCTCAAATTCAAAGACGGACGCATTGAGACCTACAATGTCGAAAAAGCGCTCATCTCCATTGGGCGCGTTCCAGCGATAAACGGCTTGGGAGCGAGGGAATTAGGGCTTGCCATGACCGATGGCGGGAATTTTATTGTTGATGCCGACGGGCGCACCAATATTCCGAATATTTTTGCCGTTGGCGATTTGACGGCTGACATTATGCTGGTCAATGTTGGCGAAGTCGAGGGACGACACGTGATTGAGACGATGTACAGCTCCAAAGAAAAACACCTCACTTACGACAATATTTCAACGATTATGTTCCTTATTCCCGAAGTTTCCAGCGTTGGGATGAACGAACAAAGCCTTGCGGCAAAAAATATTCCGTACCGCGTCGCCACATTTGCCTACCAATACATCAATCGCGCATTGGCAATGCGGAGTATGCGCGGGTTGTACAAAATTCTCGTCAGCGACGACGACGATATGAAACTTCTGGGAATGCGTATTGTCGGGGAGCAGTCCTCAAGCGCTATCCAAGCCGCAGCACTGCTGATGTACATGAACAAAGGTATTGAGGAACTCTCCGAACTCATCCACCCGCATCCCTCCATCGTCGAAGGGGCGCAAGAGTGTGTGCGGATGCTCTTGGGCAAATCGGTTATCAAACCACAGGTCTTCCCCGTTGATTTGCGCTGTGTCCGTGTGGCAAACGGCGTAGCAACGGAAATCAATTTCTTTGTCAACGACGCAAGCGGCGTGGCAACGATGTCCTAATTTCTTCAGAACCATGACGAATGTTTATCTTATCGAACCTTTGCGCACCCCCGTCGGAAAATACGGGGGTGTTCTTGCTTCTGTGCGCCCCGACGACCTCGCGGCACACGTTATTGCACAGCTTGTAGAGCGCACCGCTATTCCGACTTCTTCTATTGACGATGTGATATTGGGCTGCTCCAATCAAGCGGGCGAGGATAATCGTAATGTTGCCCGCATAGCAGCACTCTTGGCGGGTTTGCCGGAAACTGTTCCGGGTGTAACGGTGAATCGGCTGTGCGCTTCGTCGCTGGAGGCAGTGATTCAAGGCGCACGGGCAATTCAAACAGGCGAAGCAGAAGTCATCATCGCAGGCGGCGTGGAGTCTATGTCTCGCGCCCCTTTTGCTATGCCCAAAAACGTGAGCGGGCAAGCTGTATTTGGGAATATCACAGCGTACGACACAGCGCTTGGATGGCGCTTTCCGAATGACCGCTTAAAGGCAAAATTTCCTCTCGAAGCTATGGGCGAAACCGCAGAAAATCTTGCAGAACACTACGCCATCAGCCGCGAAGAGCAGGACGCTTTTGCGGTAGAGTCTCACCAAAAAGCAGTTGCAGCACGGCAGAGCGGCATTTTTGCCGAAGAGATCGTTTCTGTGCCAATCGTCTCAAAATCTGGTACAAAGCTCGTCGATACCGATGAGCAACCTCGTTCCGATGCAAGTTCGGAAGCACTTGCCAGACTCAAGCCCGCTTTTCGCGCTGGCGGCACGGTGACGGCTGGCAATGCTTCAACACTTAACGACGGCGCGGCAGTGATGCTTCTCGCCAGCGAAAAAGCTGTTCAGCAATATGGCTTAAAACCGCTTGCTCGCTATGTTTCCTCTGGTGTGGCGGGAGTGAACCCTCGTATGATGGGCATTGGTCCGGTGGAAGCGATTCCCAAAGCTCTCCACCGTGCAGGACTCAGCCTCGGCGCAATTGATCGGATTGAAATTAACGAAGCCTTTGCTGCACAAGTATTGGCGTGTGTCAGAGGGTTGGATGTGGATAAAAAGCGTCTAAACGTGCATGGCGGCGCTATCGCGCTTGGTCATCCGCTTGGTATGAGCGGTGCGCGTTTGGTTGGAACGCTTGTGCGCTCGCTTCGGCGTGAAGGTTTGCGCTATGGCGTTGCCTCCCTCTGCGTTGGCGTAGGGCAGGGTTTAGCCGCCGTATTCGAGACGATATAAACTCACTACAGCCCAGATGTATCCTGATTCCATGAATTAAAACACGATGTAACAGACCGCCTAAATCAACGAATGACTAATGACCAATACAACGAATGACTAATCAACCATCCAACCAATCAGAACCCAGAAAAGACCTTCTCCCATTTATTATTCTCGCCGTTTTATCGCTCATCTGGGGCAGTTCATTTATTTTGATGAAGCGCGGGCTTGAAGTTTTTGCGCCGATGCACGTGGCAGCGTTGCGGATAGCTATTTCCGGTGTAGTGCTGTTCCCGTTTGCCGTGTGGGGGCTGAAATCGCTGGACAAGCGCAATCTGCCGTATTTACTGCTTTGTGGAGTATTGGGTAACGGCATTCCGGCAATACTTTTTTCAACAGCACAACGGTATATCAACAGTTCTACCTCTGCACTTCTGAACTCGCTCACGCCGCTTTCGACGCTGCTTATCGGTGTTCTGGTCTTTCGTGTCGTTGTCGAGCGAGCGCAGGTTTTGGGCGTACTCATTGGTTTTGTGGGCGCAACGTTGCTTGTTGTGGCGGCACGTGGGGAACAATGACGACGGAAGCCTCATGGTACGCGATGCTACCTGTTGCGGCAACGGTGTGTTATGGCCTGAATGCCAATATCGTTAGCCGCTTGCTCAAAGGCATTCCACCGATGACGATTAACAGTATTGCGGTGAGCGGCGTGACGATGTTTTTCTTCCTGCCATACTTGATTTGGAGCGGCTTTTTCACCGAAGCATTGCCGCAAGCGCAGTCTCATCCGATGTTTAGTGTGGCGATTCTGAGTATTATCGGGCTATCGGTCTTGGGAACGGCATTGAGTAATGCGCTGTTCACGCATCTCATCCAAATTTCGAGTCCTGTTTTTAGTTCGTCGGTAACGTATCTGATTCCTGTCGTCGCCATGATTTGGGGTGTGCTGGATGGCGAGCATCTGACGGTACTCCATTACATCGGCATTGTCGTTATCCTTGCCGGAATCTACCTTGTCAATAAACGCAAATAACCACGTTATGATAACCATTCTTTTTATCGGTGATGTTGTCGGTCAGCCCAGTTTGAATGCGCTTTTGAAGGCACTTCCCTCGTTGACCAAAGAGTATATGCCACACGGCATTATAGTCAATGGAGAAAATATTGTTGACGGCAAAGGCTTGAGCGAGCGCGAAGCTGGAATGCTCTTCCAAGCTGGTGTTCACGTCATTACGACGGGAAATCATATTTGGGAAAACTGGAAATCACGTCCACTGCTGGCAACAAACCCGCTTGTACTACGCCCACACAACTACCCGCCGGAAAATCCCGGACGGGGTATCACGGTAGCAACTATCGCTAACGGCTTGCCAATGGGCGTAATCCAAGTGCAGGGGCGAACCTATATGCAGTCTATTGACTGCCCTTTCAAAGCGCTGGATGCCGCTATTGACGAGGTTGTGCAGCAAACAAATATTATCGTTGTTGATTTTCATGCTGAAGCAACGGGAGAAAAAATCGCTATGGGTTATTATGCCGACGGGCGCGTCAGTGCTGTGCTGGGGACGCATACACACGTGCAAACTGCCGATGCCCAGATTCTTGCGGGCGGCACGGCATACATCACGGATGTCGGTATGACGGGTGCATCACGCTCGATTTTGGGTATGAAAACCGAGGTGGCACTCAATCGTTTTTTGCTCCAAACAGCGCACCGTTACGAACTTGGCGAAGGCGAAACCAGAATTTCCGGTGTCGTCCTTGAATTGGATGAAATGACGGGTCGTGCGTATTCTATCAAGCCTTTTTCGCTCCCTGAATTTACCAGAGATGCCCTAAAGCCAGTGCCTTAAAGCGTAACGAGGTAGGGCATTTGTCTCAGTAATGTTATCCGGGGAGTATTCGACAAATGCAGTGGATGATATTGCCTTCGACAAACTAAAGCTGAAGAGATCATCAATACTCATGTTGATATTGTCGAAACATGAAACTAATTCTATCCACAACATACAACGCCCTGGAAATCTGCCCCAAACTGCGCACCTTCGCTGCTTCCATCAGTTCTGCAAAGATGTTTTGATTGTTGATGAAGATTTGGTCGTTGCTCATGGCGCGAGTAGTGAGTGAAAAATTTCGTTGAGTATTTGCACTGCTTCCGTTGTTTTTTGTCCCGTGTAATGATGTTGAAATATGCTTGCCAAGCATTGTTCAATGCGTTGTTCAGATTGAGCATCAATTACCGATAAATCTAGCACCAAAGAAGAGTTCAAGTCATTTGGCTCGAATTTTTCCAAGCCATCACCGTACTCACGACGATTATCGCGGAAGATTTCTTTGGCAACATCCGTGATGAGATACGCAAATAAGAGCTTTTCTTTGCCTTGCGCAAAAAGATTGGGATAAAAGCAGTGATACGCTGTCAAATTACGCA
>JAAFHM010000022.1 GCA_013298375.1 Ignavibacteria bacterium
AAACTGTCAAAACCGTCCACGAATCACACGAATCGACACGAATCAAGAACAATTTTTTTTTGAACAATAATCCGCTCAACCATTCTGATTCGTGAGGATTCGTGCGATTCGTGGATAATTTTTCGCTACATGATTCAGTTACCGCGATTCCAGAAAACGCCACATTGCCCTGCGTACACGCCGCGAATAGGGCATAAATGGGTGAAAGTGCAAGCCCACAGAATGTGTCTCCACGCCCTGCCACTGTGCGTTTGTTGCCGGGACAATCATCGTGTCAATCGGTGTGAAAATCGCTTGGCGCGGGAGGTCGTGCAGAAGAGATTCCGTTTCGGCAAGTGCTTGCAAAAACGCACTTCCGGGACGCATATCGGCGCAGCCGGGAAAGAATCGGCGCGGCAGAAAATATGCCATGATTGTTCCTTTGTGCGGGCTGCCGATGGTCATAAACCGCTCTACACGCTCTTGTCCGCCTAATACTTGAAGATAATGTCGCGCCACAATTCCACCCATGCTGAAGCCAACGAGGAAGCATTTTTCACCCACAGGAACGTTTGCCTCAATCACCTTCTGCAACTGTTTGGCAACCTCCGCAAGCGGGGCGCGTCCGTCGGCGTGGTAGAAACTGGGGGCGTGAGCAATGAGCTGTTTTTTTCGGGCATCCCGCACCATCAGCGCGAAGACCCTTCCAGTGTTGAAAATGCCGTGAACAAAGACAATATGAGGCATACGATGAAGGAATGAAGTGCGTTGGAAAGCGCGATTTGAAGCGAAAGATACGAAAGCCGAAGAAATTGGCAAATCAAACGTGGGAAATTCCGCATTTCTGGCGTATTTTTGGGCGTTCCGCTTCATAATTTTTCTGTCTTGCTCACACATCTTACGCATCAGACCCTCACCCGACCCTCTCCCAGGGGGGAAGGGCTTCAGAACTGCCTTTTCATCATAACTAACCCTCGCCCTTTGGGAGAGGGTCTCGCGCAGCGAGGGGTGAGGGGCAATGCGAATATCGTGTAAGACGAGTTACTCACATTCATTCACCGCTCAACGTGCATGGTAACGATCATCGGTCACAACAACGGCAAACTTAAACAATTAACGATACGCGAACTCTGTATTTTGCAGACCGACGCGGACTTTAAGGATTGGACAGTCTGGGTAGATATGACCAATCCGACCGAACAAGAAGAAGAAACCGTTTTGATACAAATGTTTCTTTTTCACCATCTGGCAGTGGAAGATTGCCAGCGAGAGCGCGTCCAACCTGAAGAAGGCGACCACTTCCCGAAAGTGGAGGATTACAGCGATTATCTCTACGTGATTTTTAACCCTGTGGATATTCCTCTGGGGGCGCTGATTCACGCCAACGAGGACGGAGAGGAACCGCCGCTGAGTATCAATTTCCGCACCCGCCAACTGAACGCATTTTTGGGGGAAAATTTTATCGTGACGCACCATTACGAGCCATCGTCGGCAGTGGATTATACGATGCAGATGTGTTGGAAAAATCAAAGTATTTTGGGGCGTGGACCCGACTATCTTTTTCATATCATCATTGACCAAATCGTTGACCACTACACGCCCGTTATGGAATATTTCGACGACGTGCTGGAAGAAGCAGAGAATCGCATTATGGCATCCGACAGTTCTGATCTTCTCGTGCAGATTCTCCGTTTGAAAAAATCTATGCAACGTTTTAAGCGCATTACGACGTATCAACGCGAGATTCTGAGCCGTTTGGCGCGTGGCGAGTTTGAATTGGTTTCGACCGAAGAAATGGTGTATTACCGAAACGTCCACGACCACCTTGTTCGTATTGTCGATGTGTCCGAGTCCTACCGTGATATTATCAACGGACTGGTAGATGCACATCTTTCGGTTACGTCCAACCGGATGAATTCCATTATGAAAGTGTTGACGATGTTATCCACGATTTTTCTTCCGATGACGCTTATCACAGGTGTTTATGGAATGAATTTCGACAATTTGCCGGAATTAAAATGGAAGTATGGATATTTTCTCGTGCTGGGGCTTTTGGTCTCTGTTGCAACCGGGATGATGATATTTTTCAAGAAAAAAGGGTGGTTGGACTAATGGAGAGTTTGCGTTTCAAGGAAGTATCCGCCGAACAACAGTATTCTTGCCACAGACGAGAATACAGGAGGTTTCGGAGTCGATTTACTGTGTGGTTTGGACTGCTATTGTGGTATTTTGGCACTCTCGTTCCAACGAACACTCAAGCGCAATATTTTCCCGACGCATTACCCTTTCCCCAAGCCCATTTTGCTGTATATCTGGACGCAAAGCCCGCAAGAATACTCACGGTTGTCGAGCTTTCGGGGCGTTTGTATGCCGAACCGATTGCATTAGCAGACGCGCTTGATTGCGACCTTCGCGCAGAAGGAACGGTTGCAGTGCTACTTTTGCCAAGCCATGTTCTGGCATTTGCTGTGGATGCGCACTGCGTTGCGGTGCAGTCTGCCAACAGCGATACCGTGAGTTTGACGCAAATGCTGCATCCGGTGGCGTTACAATCAGGGCGAATCCTCCTGCCACTTGATGATATTCTGCGTTTATTGGCGGACAATGGCGTGTTTGAGGTGGATGAGCGCGATGCGGATATTTTTCTCAAAAGTTATGGTGAAACTGCCCCCAACACCGTTTCACAAGCACCTCCTGAGTCAATTCCTATGGGGCTTCCTCCGTCAAAATCTGCGCAATCATCCGCCGAACAACCATCTTCCGCACCGAAGCCTTTTCGCAAGCCAACACGCAATCTGTACATTCTGCCTAACGATGTAAAACGTCGTGAAATGGACAGTCTGCCCGAAAAAACATCGTTAGCTCCTCTGCCAATTCTGCATCAACGGTTCGCTGTAAGCGCCCTCATTTCACGCTTTTTTGCCCAATCATCGTCAAAAAAGACCACCGAAAGCCACCATGCACAAAAGCCCGTCAAACCTTCGACGGGAGCTGCCTCATCATCCGCCACGCCGCATGGTGACAACGATTTTACATCGGCAAAAAAAAAATGGGCATTGGATGTGATTGTTTTGGATGCCGGGCATGGCGGTAAGGATGCTGGTACTATCGGCTTTGGCAAAACGAAAGAAAAAGATGTGGCACTGGGCATTGTAAAAAAATTGGGTGCGTTGCTGAAAAAAGAACTTCCCGGAACAAAAATAATCTATACTCGCACCGACGATACCTTTGTCGAACTCGACAGGCGCGGACAAATTGCAAACGAAAATGGCGGCAAACTCTTTATCAGTATTCACTGCAATTCCACACCCAAAAAGCCGAGCAAAGCGAATGGTTTCGAGGTCTATATCTTGCGTCCCGGCAGAAACGATGATGCGGTGCGGGTTGCAGAGATGGAGAACGCCGTCATCAAGTTAGAGGACAACCCCAAGCGCTACAAACCGCTTACCGACGAGCAGTTTATCGTCGTCAGCATGGCGCAGAGCGCTTTTGTGAAGTATAGCGATATGGTGGCAGGGATGATTAACGCTGAAGTAAAAAAATTGCGAGAAATCGGAACACGCGGCGTGAATCAGGCGGGTTTTCTGGTATTAGTGGGCGCTTCAATGCCGAATATGCTGATTGAAACAGGCTTTTTGTCGAATAAAAAGGATGAAAAATTCTTGAAATCCGAGCGTGGGCAAACACAAATGGCATCGGCAATCTGCCGCGCCATCAAGGCGTATCGCGCCCGCTATGAAGCACAAATTAAAGGACAAGCAGCCTCCGGCACCACCACACCTCCGTCGCCAAAGCCTACGCCGTCCAAGCCTTCTGCCATCAAACGTAACGACAAAAATGTCGTCAAACAATCATCAACTTCTACAAGCCGCACTAAATCTCAGCCGTCGACTACATCTTCTTCCAAATCTTCCCACAAATGAATCCGATGATTCTGCCCCTTCTTCCCCTGAAAGTCGCATCCCGCCGTCATTCTGTATTTTTGGCACAGATGGCTTCTGTGTGTGGCGCTTTACTACTGGCTGTTTTCGTCATTATTGCGTGGAAACCCCACCCCGCCGTTGCGCAGCAAATGGTATCGCAGGAACTTTCGGTTTTGCGCGTCAATACCCTTCTTTGGAAAATTGACGGTAAGGGGTTGAAAGCGCCATCATACCTTTTTGGTACGATTCATTTGATTTGCGAAGAGGACGTTGTGATAAGCAAAGCGACGCGACGCGCCTTTGCCGCCACACGACAACTTGCAATGGAAATTGACATGGGCAATGCTGGTGAAACAGATATGTTGGGTATGTTGGACAAAGGCGCAATGATGCGGGGCGATACGACGCTGGAAATGCTCTTGGACACAGCAGATATGGGCTTGATAACGAGCTTTTTTCAAGACTCGTTGGGAATGCCATTCATGCCGCCGATGAACCGCATAAAACCAATGTTTCTCAGCACAATGCTTCTGCAAGGCGAACAGGATTGCGAACAAACCTCCTACGAAGAAGAATTTGTCGCGCTGGCACGGCGACAAAAGAAGCCAACGCTTGGCATTGAGACGACAGAGCAGCAGTTAGCGCTTTTTGATTATTTGTCCTACAAAGAGCAAGCAGCAATGCTGGTGAGCGACCTCAAAAGCAGTATGACCCCAATGGCGGCGAGCGGTAGTGCGCCGGATATGACATTGCAAAGCGTGACCGAACTTTACAAACAGGGAAAAATTACGGAGTTATTGGAAACGCTGCGTTCCGAAGAGGCGAGCGCTTTTGAAGATGTATTGCTCAATAACCGTAATCGTGCATGGATACCGATTATTGAGGCGATGATACAAAAAAAAGCGACGTTTATTGCGGTTGGCGCTGGGCATCTTGCCGGAGAGCAAGGCGTTGTCCATCTATTACGAAAGCAAGGCTATAGGCTTACACCGATGAAATGAGAGATAAAAATGATTTTTGCCAGAGATTTGGAAATAAAATAAGAATAGTGTAGCTTGGGTTTATGCGGGCTGAATCGCTTCAGCACAAACATTGAGAGCGGTGCATGAAAAAGCAGATAAAATAATCTTCTTGCAAAAAATTCTCATTGCCTGTATATTACGTGGCATTTACCGTCAGTGGTCTAAAGCAATAAGATTCTGTCTTGTCTCAGTGACGAAATAACACGTTTTTTATCCGCATTGATGCTCTGGGTGAGCCATTGTTTTCGCAACGTCTCGGGGCTTGTTTTCGGATTGAGTTTTGCTTGTATCGCCTAATCGTCAGCATATCAACATAGTTCATAATTCGTAAAAAAAATCATTCTTCACTTTTTAGGAGTTTGTACCAATGAGTTCTCATGGTTCACAATACAAACCGTCGATAGTCCATTATGGCTTGTTTATTTTCGTGGTCGCGTCAATTATGATTTCGTTCCACTATTTTGCTACGCCTTCGATTATTCGCGGCTTTTTGCTTTCGCAGTTTCACCCGGAAGATGAAAAAGAAACATTGGTGAAATTTAAAGATGGTGTTGTGGCAACGGCAAAGTACGAAGAGGATAAAACAAGCGGCGACCGCTTTCTTGTCGAAATACACGAAGAAGGCGGCGAAAAAGTGAAGAAGCGTATTCCGCTCCGCCACACTAAAGGCGATTTCATGTACTATGCGGACGTTCCGATTAACGGGGAACTTATCAATAAGGAATTTATTTTTGACTTTGATGGTTTTTCGACCCGCGAGGAAAAAATCACCGTGCCAAAGATTGATCCCGTAACGAAGCAACCAGAGAAAAATGAAGAAGGTAAAATTCTTCAAACGCAAGTTGAAAAAGACGGATACGGCAAAAAAACTGGCGAGTGGTATGTGAAGTGTCCAAAACTTGGCGAAGAAGCTATCATGTTGGAAAGCTGGGGCTTCAGTATTCTCGCCTTCGACTGTGGTATGCTCCTTGGCATGATTTTGACGATGATGCTGCCGCCAAGCCTTGGATATATTTCGCAAAAGTTTGAACGCGAAATGGCAAATACCAAAACAAAAATCCGCCTCAATACGGGCTTCAACAAAGAAACTGTTGAAATTATCGCTCTGCGCGACAGTGATTTCGAGAAGTTTTACAACGACAACCCGAACTTTATTAAACAGATTTTCGCCAAAGTCTGGGCGCGAACGCAGCCCGACCACGAAATTGCTGCCGTCAAGCAGCAAGGTTCTTCGATGGCAAACGTCATGGCTGCCTTCCGTAATGCTTTCGATGCGGAAGTGCAAGTGGGCGGTATTCTCGGCTTCCGTAATGAAACGATGTACGGACGTATCCAAGAATCCTACTCAGAAGCTGTTATGACGGAGATTGAGAACTTGAAAGCTGCACAAGATTGGCAAAAAGCGCGTTGGAAAATCATGCCGGCGCTCCGCCTCTACATGGCGCACCACTTCACCGAGCGTTATGCAAACAACGTAACGGGCTTTGCTTACGGTGGCGCTGCAATCCTTATTATCGTCGTTGGTATTCGTGGTTTGAAGTTTATTCCGGCTGCGCGTCCTTCGGTGATGTTGTGGGCTATTTTGCTTGAGTTCACGCTTCTGGCGCTGATGGCAGTCTCGCTGTTCTATACTGAAGAAGAAGAACGTATGGACAAGATGCTCAAGAAAATGGAAGATTCCGGCAAGAGCCAGCTTTCATCTCTCAAAGGTATGGCAGAGGACATGACGCGCGTAGCGGCAGGTCTTGGCGAAGAAGGCTTGGGCGTGGCGATGAAGCAAATGTCAACCGACATGGGCAAAATTGCAAAAACTCTCGCCGACGATATGATGGCAGATGCTATCCGCTCTCGCGTGGAAGAAGCCGTAGAGCGCCACTTGGCAAACGAGGAAGACATCAAAGCGGCAGTCAAAGAAGCATTGCCTGACGTTATCATTAACGCTCTCCGCAATGGTACGGGCGGCGGAAGCCGACAAATTGAGGAGTCCAGTTCCAGCGAAATTGATATTGATGCAATTTTGGCTGCTTCCGGTCAAGAGTAATCACCATCATCGCTCCGACACAGATTATCCAAAAGGCGCTCAAAACTTGTTTTTAAGCGCCTTTTGACGTTTTTGAGGTATGGGAAATATACCCCCGAATAATTACGATTCTATCACCTTTGACAACTATTTTATCATGAATTTCTCTCATAAAACCGTTTGGATAACAGGCGCATCTTCGGGTATTGGCGAGGCGCTTGTTTACGCTTTTGCGCAGCAAGGCGCAAATATTATCCTTTCGGCTCGCCGCCAAAGCGAACTGGAGCGCGTCAAGCACGAGTGTATGCGCCGTGCAGCCGTTCCCGATGAACGCTTCTTTATTCTCCCGCTCGACCTTGCCGATGGCGCTTCGCTTCCCGGCAAAACCGCACAGGCGCTTGCATGGAAGGGTTCGGTGGATGTGATGTTGCATAATGGCGGCGTTTCGCAGCGCTCCTTGGTTAAAGATACAACGTTGGAGGTGGATAGGCGGATTATGGAGGTGGATTACTTCGGCACTGTTGCGCTTACCAAGGCACTTCTGCCTTCATTTCTGGCACGAAAAGCGGGACATTTTGTTGTTGTGTCGAGTTTGGTAGGAATGTTCGGTACACCGATGCGCTCCAGCTATTCCGCCGCAAAACACGCACTACACGGCTTTTTCGATGCACTCCGCGCCGAGACGCATGGCGACGGACTTTCGGTGACGATGATCTGCCCGGGATTTATCAAAACACAAGTTTCTGTCAATGCACTTACAGGCGACGGTTCGGCACAACTTCTGATGGACGATGCACAGGCAAACGGCATGGATGCTGATGTGTGCGCACGGCGTATTGTGGAAGCCGTTACAGCGAAAAAATTGGAAGTGTATATCGGTGGACGCGAAACACTGGGTGTTTACTTGAAGCGCTTTGTTCCAACGATCTTTGCAGGGATTTTGCGCCGTGCAAAGGTAACGTAAGGAATGATGAGAATTCTAGCGCATCACTCTCACTCCTCTTTCTTCGTCGAATCGCTGGCAGCGCTCTTGGGAACAACGTTTTCAAGCGGTACGCCGCCGCCTTCGTCGTCGCTTTCCTCGCCTTCTTTCCGCATTGTACCGGCACCAATATTTTCTACACCTTTGAAGTGGCGTTTAGTGTCGTATTGCAATAACGGGTCTTTATAGACTTTCTGCATAAATCGCGCCCAAATTGGCGCAGCCGCACTTCCTCCCTGCCCATACCAGCCCGTAAACTTAATGCGTTGGTCGTCGAAGCCCGTCCATACGCCCGCGACAAGTTGGGGCGTATAGCCCACAAACCACGCATCGGCGAAATCGTTGGTCGTGCCTGTTTTTCCGGCAGCTTCGTAAGGAAACCATGCCCGCACCCGTGCTGCAGTGCCGCTATTAACCACATTCCGCATCATTCCCGTCATTTGCTTCGCTACACGAGGATTCATGGCATCGCTAATAGTTAAGCCTTGTTTGGCATGGTCGTAGAGAACATTGCCGAAGCGATCTTCAATTCGTTCAATAGCATACGGCTCGACCGACATTCCTTCATTGGGAAAGACCGTGAAGGCAGTAATCATCTCCATCGGAGAGACTTCGCCCGAACCCAACGCCAGCGACGGTACGGACATCAACTCAGACTTAATACCACAACGTTTGGCAAGGCGAATAACTTCATTTGGTGTCACATAATCCGTCATTAACCGTGCGGCAACCGTATTGATAGAGAATTTAAGTGCCGTGGCAAGTGAAATAGGACCGCCCGTGCTGCTACCTTGCACTTCCCATGTTTTGCCCGTCGGAAGTTTGTAGGACAGCCAGCCGCTTTCAACGTTGGAATACGGCGTAAGCCCTTTATCCAGCGCGGCGGCATAGACAAAAGGTTTGAAGGACGAACCGGGCTGACGGCGAATTTGCGTGACACGATTCAGCGTATAGCGCGATTGTTTGCCAAAAATAGACGAGCCGACCATTGCGCGAATCTCTCCCGTGGAGGCTTCAATACTGGCAAAACCGACCTGAATGCGGGTTGCTTCAAATTTGACAGAATCCACAAACGCTGTATTTTTGCGGAGCTTGGCGATAATTGCCTTTCGGTCGGCGGGATTCGCGGCGATATAGGACGGACGGCTTTTGATGGCTTTATCCAGAACCTCATTGAGCAGCGATTCTTTGCCGTCCCACTTCCACGCACGGGAAAAGTCGCGCTGGAACTGCTTCAAATGCTCCTCAACGGCTTGGTTTGCGTATCGCTGCATACGGGCGTTGAGCGTCGTATAAATCACCAAACCGTCGCGGAAAAGGTCGTAGCGGCGCAGAACCGACAGGGCTTTATCGTCGTCGCGGTTCATTTGCTGGCGAATCATTTCCACAAAGTGCGGAGCAATGCTGCGCTCGACGGTTGTTTCTTCCGGCGGAGTCGGTACAATCGGCACTTTTTTCAAAACTTCATACTGTGCGCCTGAAATGAAGCCCTCTTCAGCCATTGAGTAGAGAACAACGTTGCGCCGATTGATAGAGGCTTGATAATTCCGCAAATTTTCATGCAAACCCGGGCGCTGCAAAATACCAACCAAAAACGCACATTCAGGAACGGTCAACTCTTGTGGACTTTTGTTGAAATACATTTCGGCTGCCACTTGCAAACCGTGTGCGCCGCGCCCGAAATATACGGTGTTGATATAGAGTTCTAAAATTTCATTTTTCGTGTAGGTGCGTTCAATTTGCACGGCGGTAACGGCTTCACGGATTTTGCGCGTCAAGGTGCGCTCTTGACCAATGTTGACGTAAAGATTTCGCGCCAACTGCTGAGTAATCGTCGAAGCGCCTTGATTGATGCGCCCGCGCAGCACGTTTTTGACGGCTGCTTTGATGATGCGCACCGCATGAATGCCCCAGTGATTGTAGAATTCACGGTCTTCGGTGGCAATCAGTCCATTCAAAAATGGCTTAGGAATGCTGTCAAACGGCATATACGTGCGGCGTGTCAAGAAAAATTCATCAATCACCTCGCCATCTGCCGACAGCACTCTGGTAGCGAGTTCGGGCTTAGGGTTTTCCAGTTCTTCCAGCGAAGGCAAGCCCTCGGAGACGACGTAAATACTGAAAATTACGAGAAACAGGGTAAGCGCCGCCATGCTGAAAAGGACAGCACGAAAGAGTGTACGCGGCTTGAGAGGAAAATCTGCGAGGGTAAATTTGCTCATAGTTTGCGAGAATCAGAATAGTAATGCGCAATAAGTTCGATGCTTGCGAACAAGTGCCTTTTGCAAACGTGTCAAGATACGATTTTTGGAAGTTTTGGCGTGAAGATTTTTTTGAGAAGCGCAAGGCACTCCATTCTCCTCGTTATTCGCTAACACCTAAACTCTTGACACAGTGACGTTTTGGCAACGCACTCTTAAACCATTTTTCTCATAAAAAGCATCCTAACACTGTGCATCGGCAATATGAAAAAACTAAGAAAATCCTTTTATTGGTGCGGGTTTTTGTTGTAAATTCGCCGTGTACAAAACTTTCGCCTTTTCAATCACAACTTGTGAACAAATAGACGTATTTCTCACTTAATTTTTTGGAGCTATCCATGAAATCTTGTCCACACCGCCTCGTTCTCGCTTTGGGAGCCGTACTTGTTGCACTTTTCTCCACAACAACCTTTGTCAAAGCACAAGACCTTGATGTGCCGCCCACGTTGCAAGCAGCGATTTTCAAAAAAGTTTTTGCGTATGTGAAAATCGGTACGCCGAAGCTCACCATTGTTCATTCGGCTGCTGGCACAAAATCAAAAGACGATTTGATGACACAATTCAAAAATGTCGGCTTAGAAGTTGATGCCGTTGACGAAGCAAATGCGGCAAAAGCAGCAGGAAACGTCGTTTATCTCGTTCCGGGCGTATCGGCGGCGGCGGCAAAAAAAGTTGGTAAAAAATTCATCATCACCTGCAGCAAAGATTTTATCACTGATGGCGTTGCAATGATGGCAATCGTTAATGCAGGCGGAAAACCATCACTTTTGGCAAACACCACCGCTATCGGCGGTGCGGGTATTGAGGTTGACCCCCAACTCTTCCGTATTGCCAGCCAAGTAAAATAAGGCTTTTTGACCCTTTATTACGAAAAGCAACCACATATTACACAAATCATTGTGGCTCAGAATGGAGTTTCCCCCAAGGAAACTCCATTTCTGCGTTTATGGCAGCACGAGAAACGATGCGCAGTTCAAGACGTGTGCAGACAAGTTTTTCTATGGATTGGTAAAAATAATTTGGATAATATCGTCCGAAAACTTATTTTAGGACAAAATAGTCTTTTAAGTTTCAACAAGCAATCAAGCACACGCAAAACCCTGAATGCGAATTACAATGCATCAGAAAGCGTTTTGTAGGACACAATAAAAGACAAAAAACTCTTTTAACTTGAAATCAATAATTATTATGACATCCGCCACTCCCATACAAGAGAACGTGCTGAACCGCACCAATCTCCTAGATTCACGAGCAGAAATTCATTGCCACCACTGTGGCGAACTCTGCGCGGATGCAAGTATTCATGCGGACGACAAGGCTTTTTGCTGCGAAGGCTGCAAGACGGTTTATGAGATTTTGCGCGACAATAATCTCTGCTCCTACTACGATTTGAACGAACACGCCGGAATTTCGTTCCGAAACATCACGACCAATCAGCGCCGCAGCCGTTTTGACTATCTTGACGATGACAATATTCACGCCCAGTTGTTGGAATTTCGGCAAGGTGACGTTGCCAAAGTGCGTTTCCATCTGCCGCAAATCCACTGTTCATCGTGCCTCTGGCTTTTGGAGAAATTGTACAAACTGAACGATGGCATTTCGGCTTCGAGAGTAGATTTTGTGCAGAAAGAGGTTGGTATCACCTTTAACCCTCATAAAATCTCGCTTCGCGGCGTAGTCGAATTGCTAACAACCATTGGTTATGAACCGGATTTGCGATTGAAAGCAATAAATCACCTCACCGCCGAACAACAAAACTCTGCCTCAAATGAGAAAAAATCACCATCACAAGCACACCTCACATCACTCTATCTCAAAATCGGCATTGCCGGATTCGCCTTTGGTAATACGATGATATTCAGTTTTCCCGAATATCTTTCGGCAGCGGGCGAACTCGACCCACGTTTGCGCTCATTTTTTGGAGCGCTCAGTATTGCGTTGGCGCTGCCCGTGCTGCTCTACTGCGCATCCGACTACTTCAAATCATCGTGGCAAAGCCTGAAACAGCGCCACATCAGCCTTGATGTGCCGATTGCGCTGGGAATTTCCGTGCTTTTTTTGCGGAGCGTCGTCGAAATTCTCATGGGCGCGACAAGCGGTTATTTGGATTCCTTCTCAGGGCTTGTCTTCTTGCTGCTTTGTGGGAAATTGTTTCAGCAAAAAGTTTTTGACGGTATCGCCTTCGACCGCGATTACACCTCGTATTTCCCGATTGCGGTCAGCGTTCTCCGCAAAACGGCGGAAGGGCTTCAGGAGACCACCATACCGCTTTCACGCTTGGGTGTGGGCGAGCGCTTGCTTGTTCGCAATGGCGAACTCATTCCTGCCGATAGTGTTTTGGAATCCCCCGTCGGACACGTGGATTACAGCTTTGTGACGGGCGAATCCGCTCCCGTGGAGATACTGCGCGGCAATACGCTGTATGCCGGAGGGCGCATTTTGGGTGCTGCTCTGGAAATGACGAGCATCAAGAATGTTTCGCAAAGCTATCTCACCTCGCTTTGGAACCATGACGCATTCCAAAAACACCGCAAAAGCGCTTTGGAAGAGGTCTCCGACCGATTTGGAGCATATTTCACCGCCTTCGTTTTGTGCTTGGCAAGTGCCGCATTTATCACATGGATGCCGGACATTGGCAAAGCTATCAATGCCGCAACTGCCGTGCTGGTGATTGCTTGCCCATGCGCAATGACGCTTGCTGCGCCGTTTGCCCTTGGTTGGGCATTGAAAATTTTTGGTAATGCCGGATTTTACCTCAAAAACACCTCCGTTGTCCTCGAACTAACCCGCGTTAATACTATTGTTTTCGACAAAACCGGCACGCTCACCGATGCCAACAAAAGCCGCACAGCTTTCTCCGGCGAGGCGCTCACCGCCAAAGAGCAGGAACTTCTCGCCAGTGCGCTCCGCCATTCCGCACACCCGCTTGCACGCAGCGTTAGCGCGGCAATGTCCTACGCCGTCATTCATGGAAAATATCAGATTGCCAACTACGAAGAAGTCCCCGCAAGTGGCTTTCGATGCGTTGTTGACGGTGTTTTGGTGCAAGTCGGAACGGCAAAATTTGTGCGTGGAAATCTTCTGTGTCAGGAAGTGCAGCAACAAGGCTTCAAACTCAAGGGCTTCAAAGGCACGTACAGGCTTGAACATCCGATGGAATCACGCATCGGGGCAGAAGTACATATCGCTATCGGCGGCGCATACAAAGGACTGTTTGCCGTGAACAACGAGTACCGACGCGGCTTACAATCACTTTTTGCCACCTTGCGCAGCAAATACGCCCTTCTACTCCTTTCAGGCGACAACGATGCCGAGCGCAAAACGCTTCAAGACCTTTTTGCCGACGACCGCGCGAGTATGATGGCGTTCCACCAGACACCACACGACAAATTGGCGCGTATCGGCGAATTACAAGAAGTCGGCGCACACGTTGCCATGGTGGGCGACGGACTGAACGATGCTGGTGCGCTGCGCCAAAGTAATGTTGGCATAGCCGTTATGGGTGCTGGCGGAATGTTTTCGCCCGCCTGCGATGCCGTCCTTTCTGCCGATGCTTTGGGCAAATTATCAGATTTTATGCGCTTTGCGGGCTACACTCGGCGTGTGATTATCGCCGCCTTTTGGATTTCGGTGGCATACAACATCGTCGGGCTGACGTGCGCCGTCATGGGGCTGCTCTCGCCGCTTGTGAGCGCTGTGCTGATGCCGATAAGCAATGCAACCGTCATTGGCTTCACGACGTTGGCTGTTTTGCTTGGCGCGAAGATGCGTAAAATTTAACTGTTCACGTGTTGTGGTAACCTCACTCATTCGCCCCCTTGATAAAGGGGGAACGGGGGATTTCCTTCGGAAAACGATTGATTTGAAGCGGTGTACAGCCGTTTAATCCCCCGTTCCCCCTTTATCAAGGGGGCGAATACGAAACTATTTACTATAACGAATCACTATACTTTTCCAAAATTATCATGGCAACAGAAATGGTAATGGTCCTCGTCGGCTTCAGCACTGCTTTTGCGCTGACATTTTTAGCGGCGTTTATTTGGGCAGTAAAATCAGGACAGTTCAAAGACCGCACCACACCTGCTCTGCGGATGCTGGTGGATGACAAAGAATAACATTTTTCAAACCGTTTGTTTCACACTTTTCAAGGAGTCTTGCAATGTCAAATGTTGAGACATTTCATTACGACAACAAGATTGTGCGTGATTTCAGTATCGCCACGATTGTTTGGGGATTAGTCGGCTTTCTTGTTGGCTTAATTGTCGCATTAAAGCTGGTGTTCCCAGACTTTTTGGGATTTATTCCCATTCTCTCCTACGGGCGCTTGCGTCCTTTGCACACCAACGCAGTCATTTTCGCGTTTGCGGGCAATGCCATTTTTGTGGGCGTTTACTACTCCCTCCAGCGCCTCTGCAAGGCGCGTATGTACAGCGATTTGTTGAGCAAAATACACTTTTGGGGCTGGCAGCTTATCATCGTTTCCGCCGCGCTCACCCTCCCGCTTGGCATCACCACCAGCAAGGAATATGCAGAATTGGAATGGCCCATTGACATAGCCATTACGCTTGTTTGGGTGGCTTTTGGGGTGAATATGTTCGGTACGATATTGAAGCGCCGCGAAAAACACCTCTACGTGGCGATTTGGTTCTACATCTCCACATTCCTCACCGTTGCTCTTCTGCACGTCGTTAATTCGTTTGAATTACCGGTCACGTTTTTGAAGAGCTATTCGTACTATGCCGGAGTGCAAGATGCTCTTGTACAGTGGTGGTACGGGCATAATGCGGTCGCATTTTTCCTCACAACGCCGTTTTTGGGCATGATGTATTATTTCATCCCGAAAGCCGCTAATCGTCCTGTATTCTCCTACCGCCTTTCGATTATTCACTTTTGGGCATTGATTTTTATTTACATCTGGGCTGGTCCGCATCACCTCCTCTACACAGCGCTCCCAGACTGGGCGCAATCTCTCGGCGTAGTATTTTCGTTCATGCTCATTGCGCCGTCGTGGGGTGGAATGATTAACGGCTTGATGACGCTGCGCGGCGCATGGGATCGTGTCCGCGAAGACCCCGTGCTGAAATTTATGGTCGTCGGCGTAACGGCATACGGAATGTCCACGTTTGAAGGACCAATGATGTCGCTCAAAAATGTGAACGCCATCACACATTATACCGACTACGTGATTGGACACGTGCATATCGGCGCACTGGCTTGGAATGGTGGTTTGGCGTTTGGTGTGCTGTACTACGTGATTCCGAAAATGTTCCGCACAAATATTTTCTCGAACAAAATTGCCAACTTCCACTTCTGGGCTGCAACACTCGGTATCGCGTTTTATGCAATTCCTCTGTACTGGGGTGGTATTACGCAGAGTTTGATGTGGAAAGAGTTCACCGCCGAAGGCGTATTGCGCTATCCGAACTTCCTCGAAACCGTCACGCAAATTATCCCGATGTACGCCATGCGGGCTGTGGGCGGTACGCTCTACATCATTGGCGCGTGTGCCGGGGCATACAATCTCTACAAAACAGCAAAAAGCGGTTCACTCGTGGCAAACGAAGAAGCACACGCCGCACCGCTCTCCACCGCACCCGAACCCACAGGAACATACTGGCACCGCGTCTTGGAAGGCAAGCCCATACAATTTGCGCTTTACAGCTTTGTTGCCGTTGTGTTGGGCGGTGTGATTGAGTATATCCCGACCGTGCTGATAAAATCGAATATTCCAACTATTTCCAGCGTTAAACCCTACACACCGCTTGAAATCGAAGGGCGCGATATTTACATCAAAGAAGGATGCGTCGGCTGTCATTCCCAGATGATTCGTCCGTTCCGATCAGAAACCGTGCGCTATGGTGAATATTCCAAAGCAGGAGAATTTGTGTATGACCATCCCTTCCTGTGGGGGTCGAAACGGACGGGACCGGATTTGCACCGTGTCGGCGGGAAATATCCCGATTCGTGGCACTATATGCACTTCAAAAACCCGCAAACAATCGCTCCCGGCTCCATTATGCCCGCCTACCCTTGGCTTTTGGATACGAAAGTTGACCAAAGCCACATCGAAGGCAAAATTATTACGCTGCGCCGCTTAGGTGTGCCGTATCCCGCAGGCTACGAAATGCAAGCAACGACGGACATGAAAGCGCAAGCCGCAACTATCGCCAAACGGCTTGCCGACGGCGGTGCAACGGTTGACCCGCAATCGGAAATTGTCGCGCTCATTGCCTACATTCAGCGTTTGGGAACGGATATTAAACACGCCCCCAAAGAAGAAATCGAAGGCGGAAAGCCGCAGGTAGAGGCAAAGTAGTATCACCCCAAAATGAGGATACGGATTGGGCGGATTGATGCGGATGAAGAGGATTATACCAATCGTTTTTTTAACAATCCGCCCCCATCCAGATAGCTCCTAGTATCTCACAAGAGTTTCATTCTATAATTCTCAACAACCATGACAAAAAATGTTCTTCAATCCATCATCGGCGCTGATGTGTTTGCGATTATCTCGCTGCTGATTTTTGTCGCAGTCTTCGCGCTGATGCTCTTTTTTGTGATGCGTTCCAGCAAACAGTATATCGAACAAATGGCAGCAATGCCACTTTCGGACGATACTCAGGCGGAGCCAACATCATTGACAAGCAAGTAATTATCACATTTTCAAGGAATACAATCATGGCAAAATATCAAGAAACACCGATGGAAAACCACGAAGCCGACGGTATCAAGGAGTTTGACAATAACCTCCCGCGTTGGTGGCTGTATGGGTTCTATTTTACGATAATTTTTGGCATTGGCTATCTGGTGCAGTACCATTTCATGGGTTCCGGCAACGTCATGCGCGACGAATATGCCCAAGAAGTCAAAGAGGCGGAAGCAAAGTATAAACTCGCCGGAGTCGGCGCAGCAAACGCAGGAGCGCGTACAATGGCAGTCTTCAAAGATGCAGCCAATATCGCCGAGGGCAAAAAACTGTTTACAGGTGCAAATCTCTGTTACACCTGTCACCGCGAGGACGGCGGCGGCTTGGTCGGACCGAATTTGACCGATGATTACTGGATACACGGCTCGTCGGTGGATTCGCTTGTCGCCAGCATCGAACACGGCTATCCCGAAAAAGGAATGCTGCCTTACGGCAATAATAGCAAACTCGGCGAAAAAGAACTGATGCAGATTGTGAGCTATATCGTGTCCATGCACGGCTCGAATCCGCCGAATCCGAAACCGATTGACCCTGCTGTTGAAAAACAAGAAGCATGGAATGTGCAGTAGAGCAAGAAGCCACCCGACGGGCTAAGAAGCCGCCGGATGGCGCGGTTCTCTCCTCGTTCTAGCGACTACGCTTCTCGCTAGACGAGGAGCGGTCTCCCCGTCCGGCGCTTTCTTGAGCGTCAGGCGGGTGTGCAGCTGACGAGACAAACGCTGAAATTTCACCATTTTTCCCCAATATCACCATGGAAACCGCGAAATATTACGAACTGGATGTGCTGAACGAAGACCACCAAACCTTCCGCAACGAACTTGCCAGCATCAATAAAGACGGCAGTCGCAAATGGGTCTATGCACAAGAATCATCGGGACGATTAACCACAAGGCGCAGTATTGTCGCCTACACGCTGTTGGCTTTGCTTATCGCCACGCCCTTTGTGCGCATTCACGGCAATCCTTTGATGCTGCTGAATGTGATTGAGCGGAAATTTATCGTTCTTGGCGTAGTCTTCTGGCCCCAAGATTTTTATTTAGTTGTTCTTTCGCTCTTAACCTTTATTGTCAGCATTGGCGTATTTACGTCACTTCTAGGACGTATTTGGTGTGGTTGGGCGTGTCCGCAAACGATTTTTTTGGAGTTTGTTTTTCGCAAAATTGAATTTATCATCGAAGGCAACGCACGTCAGCAAATCGCGCTGGATAAAGCACCAATGAGCGGCACAAAATTCGCACGAAAAGCCCTCAAACACGGAATTTTCCTCACGCTTTCGTGGATGATATGCAATCTCTTTTTGTCCTACATTATCGGCACCGATGCCCTCTGGTCTATCATCACCGACCCGCCAAGCCAGCACGCAAGCGGTCTTACGGCAATGATTGTCTTTAGCGGTTTGTTCTATGGCGTATTTGCTCGGTTTCGTGAGCAGGCGTGTGTGGTAGCGTGTCCCTACGGGCGTTTCATGTCGGCGCTTGTTGACCCCGACACCATTGCCGTTACCTACGACTTCAAGCGCGGAGAACCCCGTCACAAACCGACAAAAGCCGATAAAGATGGCACAAACACTGCTCCGCGCGGCGATTGCATTGATTGCGGACAGTGTGTGGTCGTCTGCCCAACAGCGATTGATATTCGCAATGGCATTCAGCTTGAGTGCGTGAACTGTACAGCCTGCATAGATGCTTGCGATTCGGTCATGACGAAAATGAAAAAACCAACAGGACTTATTCGTTATGCATCGTCGAATGGAGTGAAACATGGTCAAGCAAACCGCTTCAATACTCGTGTCAAGGCGTATATCGGCGTGTGGCTTATTCTGCTCATGGTTGTCACGACGCTCTTTTTGCGCCGCCCTGAAATGGAAGCAATCATCATGCGTCAGCCCGGAACGCTCTTCCAAAAAGTTGGCGATGACAACATTGCCAATTTCTATACGCTTCAGCTTATAAACAAGACATTCATTCCCAAAACAGCCGAAATTCGCGTTTTAGAGCCTCAAGGAGCGACGTTGACACCATTGGGCGACTATCAGAGCGTTTCGCCACAAAACGTTCAACACGGGCGTTTTTTCGTGGCAATTCCCAAAGCCAAGCTGAATGGCGCATACAACACGATTCGACTGGGTGTTTTTATGAATGGCAATCTCATTAAGGAAAATACCACGACGTTTCTTGCGCCGGAGAAGTAAGTTCACTGCTCAAAACATTTTGAGATTTTACCCTTCAACAAGCTCAGGGTGAAGACCGCATAGAACATCATGCTGAGCTTGTCGAAGCATTCAATTACCTCTGTAAATAACTGTATTTCACTCGTTTCTAAATTTCACAACACTATGCAAACCCTCGCACAACCCAAAAGCGGCAGAGCATGGATTATCGGCGTAACGGCAGTGTACAGTACCTTTGCCATTGCCACGATTGCCATTGTTGCCCTCACCATGACCCATAAAGTAGATTTGGTCAGCGAACACTATTATCAGCAAGAAGTAGCCTTCCAGAGCCGTATTGACGCAGCAAATCGCGCAAAGGCACTGGCAGAGCCACTTTCATGGCGCATTGTCGCAACACCGCAAGGCAAGATGCTGGAACTCACCTATCCACAACGCATGACACAAAGCGGCATTGCCGGAACAATCACGCTATTGCGTCCTTCAACGATGGGCATGGATAAAATCATCACCATTCAACCCGATTCCGATGGAAAACAGCGTGTACCGCTTCAGAACTTGCTTGCGGGCTTCTGGTCGCTTTCGATTGAATGGCAATCAGGCGGAATGAGCTATTACAAAGCCTCTGACTTGAGTTTGTAATGTTTTTTATCACGGTCTCTGCTTTCACCATGAAACCCACATACAACCTCGACCATGCCGTTATCCGCTTTGCTGGCGACTCCGGCGATGGCATACAAATTATCGGCAGCCAATTTGCAGCAGCTTCGGCATTGCTTGGGAATGATATTCGGTCATTGCCGGATTTCCCTGCCGAAATTCGCGCTCCCGAAGGCTCTGTGGGCGGTGTGAGCAGTTTTCAGGTGCAGTTCGGCAATTCGGCGGTTTATACGCCCGGCGACAAATGCGATGCGCTGGTGGCAATGAACGCCGCAGCCCTCAAAGCCTGCGTGGGCGACGTTGCCGAAGGTGGTATCATCATTGCGAATACCGCAGGTTTTTCTGAAAAAAATCTGCGGTTGGCAGGATACGCCCAAAACCCGCTTGAGGACAAGTCGCTAGCAAAATTCAATGTCTTTCCGGTGAATATTTCGCAGATGACCGCACACGCGCTTGCCGACCACAAACTTTCCACACGCGAAACCGAGCGTGCAAAAAACTTTTTCGCCCTCGGCATGATGTATTGGCTCTACAACCGCACCATTGAGCCAACTGCCGAATGGTTGCGCAAAAAATTTGCAACACAGCAGGACGTGTTGAATGCCAACATTGAGGTTTTATGCTCCGGCTGGGACTATGCCGTCAATGCGGAGTTATTTCCCGTGCGGTATCACGTAAGCGCCGCTCCGCTTCCCGCCGGAAAATACAGAAGTTTGACAGGCAATGTCGGCATAGCGTTGGGACTTATTGCAGGCAGCATCAAATCTGGGCTTCCGCTCTTTTTCGGGGGTTATCCGATAACGCCAGCAAGCGATATTTTGCAGACACTCACCGCCTACAAACACTTTGGCGTAAAGGTTTTTCAAGCCGAAGACGAGATTGCGGCAATTGCCTCAGCATTAGGCGCTTCTTTCGGCGGAAACCTTGCGGCAACGGCAACAAGCGGTCCCGGAATGTCGCTAAAAACCGAGGCGTTGGGGCTTGCGGTGATGGCAGAATTGCCGCTGGTTGTGGTCAACGTCCAGCGTTCCGGTCCAAGTACGGGTATGCCCACAAAAACCGAGCAGAGCGACCTTTTTCAAGCGCTCTACGGGCGGCATGGCGAAGCACCACTTGTCGTGCTTGCCCCAGCGACTCCGGCAGACTGCTTCGCCATTGCGTTTGAGGCAGCTCGAATCGCCCTGAAATACATGACTCCCGTGATTATTCTCTCCGATGCGTACCTTGCCAATGGCGCAGAACCTTGGCGTATGCCGGGCGATGAGGAATTGCCAGCAATTGAGCCGCATCTGACAACGGAAGTGCCGGAAGGTGGTTTTAAGCCGTATTTGCGCCATCCTGAGACTCTTGCTCGTGCGTGGGCTGTTCCCGGCACACCATCGCTTGAACATCGGATTGGTGGGCTGGAAAAACAAGGCGCAACGGGCGGTGTGAGCCACAACCCCGAACATCACGCCGCCATGGTCAAAGCCCGTGCCGCAAAAATCGCCGGAATCGCAGGCAATATGCCA
>JAAFHM010000031.1 GCA_013298375.1 Ignavibacteria bacterium
AGTCCAACAAAAAATCTCTGGCTCGTTTCGCTCGACCCAAGGAGCGAAGGTGTTTTGCCGTTTGCGCGGGTTTTGCTCCACCGTCCGCAAACATTCTGCGAACATCCTTGACGCTTTGATTGATGCACTCACGGGCATCGCATTTCAACTTGCTGTTCCATAGACCTGACCAGTTACCGGGGAACTACTTCAACACTGTAATCTCTACTTCTGCCGTACCAGCGCGTGTCATATCCAGTGCTTCTGCGGCAGCAAAGGAGACATCCATTACTCGTGTTTCTTTCCATGGTCCTCGGTCATTGATACGAAGAACAATGCTTCGGTCGTTAGCAGTATTGCGCACACGTACCATCGTTCCGAAAGGAAGTGTGCGGTGTGCAGCGCTGAGTTCACCACGGTCGTATCGCTCACCACTGGCGGTCTTGCGTCCGTGAAATTCATTCCCATAGTAGGACGCAACGCCGCGAAAAAGTACGTCGGTTGCTTCAAATGTGCTTCCTTCACTGCCGGAGCGGGCTGTTTTCGTCGGTGTTGGAGAAGAGTTTGCGACGGAGCGTCCTTCGCTTGTGCGGTTGGAAGCAAAACGAACCGAAGAACTGCACGCCGTCATCATACAACCGAAACCGACGGAGAGTAGCATTGCCAATCGTATCAAATGCAGATACGACTGTGGCGCGAAAGAGTGTGGTTTTGTGATGATATTCTCCATAGCAATACACGGCAAAAGGTGAAAAAACGTCATAAAGTTTATTCGATATCTTCATTCAAAATGTATGCCATTGCACTTCTCACAACACTCTCTTTGTCATGATTGAATTTATGCAAACTCCCCGCAAGACCTCATTCAACCTCATCTTTGTCGTCGGCTTTCTTTTGGGAAGCCTGAATGTACGTTGTTCGTCTCCATCCGCTCAGACTATGACCACCGTCAAGGATACTCTTACTTATCTCGCCTTGGGCGATTCCTACACCATCGCCGAGCGACTTCCCGTCAAGGATTCATGGGCAATGCAGCTTGCCGGGCTTGTGCGCGAACAAGGGATTTATCTCCAAGACCCGCTTGTTATCGCCCGCACGGGATGGCGTACCGACCAGCTTATGAATGCGATTCGGCAAGCACAAAACTCATTGCAAATTTCGTCGTCGGGCTACGATGTAGTTTCGTTGCTGATTGGTGTGAATAACCAGTATCAAGGCGGATCGGAGGAGCTTTTCCGTGTGCAGTTTGCCTCACTGCTCACGATGGCTATCACGATGGCACGAGGAAAGGCTTCGCGTGTGGTGGTACTGTCCATCCCCGATTACTCCGTAACACCTTTTGCACTAAACCTCAATCGCACTGCGATTGCTGGCGCAATAGACCGCTTTAACGCCATCAAACGCGAGGAATGTACAAAGGCGAATATCGCGTTTATTGATATTACGCCACTGTCCCGCGAAGCCCTTACCAATGGACTTTTCACAACATCCGATGGCTTGCACCCTTCCCGTGAACAGTATGCGGCGTGGGCAAAAGTAGTATTACCAGCAATGATAAAGGCACTTCAAACGAAGTAGTAGTCTTTGGGTTACTGTTTTCTGTGTGCTATATTTTCACCGTGTTTTGGGTAATGCCAAAAAGCATCTTGTCGGAACAGCCTTTTGTCATTATCTTTGCCGTACCAATTCACACGCACCCTATCGCTTCAATTCAACATACGATTTATGCTCTATTTTTTCGCACGTTATATCGAACAAACCTTTTCACCGCCTGGCTTTGGTGTGTTTCAGTATGTCTGGTTTCGGTCTGCGGCTGCCGCAATTACGGCATTGCTGATTAGCTTTATCGTTGGTCCTCGCATCATTGCGGCTTTGAAGCGCAATCAAATCGGCGAACAGGCAAAAGTGGAACTTGCCGCCACCGGAAACCACGTTAACAAAGCCGGTACGCCCACAATGGGCGGTCTTATCGTTTTGACGGCACTGCTCCTGCCAACCTTGCTGTGGGCAAATGTGATGAATCCTTACGTTATATTGATTGTGCTAGTAACAGCATTGCTGGGAGCAGTGGGCTTTTTGGATGATTACTTAAAAGTTATCAAAAAATTCAAAAAGGGCTTAATCGGGCGCTACAAAATCATCGGACAGATTGCCGTCGGACTCATGCTCGGTGGAAGTATTGTGTTCTTTCCCGAATGGTTTGGTGCGGGGTTTGCGAAAGTTCATACGTTAACAACCGTTCCCTTTGCCAAAAATATTAACCTTGATTTTGGATGGCTATATTTGCCGATGGTGATTTTTCTTATCACCGCGACATCCAATGCCGTGAACCTGACCGACGGTCTGGACGGCTTGGCAATCGGCACGGTGAGTATTTCGGCGTTAGCATTGGCGCTGATGTGCTATGTTTCAGGCAGTGCAAAATTTGCCAATTATTTGAATATCATCCATTTACGCGGCTCAGACGAATTGACGATTTTTTGCGCAGCGCTCATTGGCGCAGGTCTGGGGTTTATGTGGTTCAATGCGTTTCCGGCGCAAGTGTTTATGGGCGATACCGGCTCCTTAGCGCTAGGCGGGGCTATTGGCGCTTTGTGCATTTTGGTAAAAAAAGAACTACTTCTGCCCATATTAGGCGGTATTTTCTTCGCTGAGACACTATCGGTTATTCTTCAAGTCAGCTATTTTCGCTACACCAAGCGCAAGTATGGTGAAGGGCGAAGGCTCTTCAAAATGGCTCCCATTCATCATCACTTTGAAAAAAGCGGGCTACATGAGGCAAAAATTGTTGCCCGGTTTTACATCATCGCGGCACTTTTGGCAATTATCACTCTGGCAACCTTCAAAGTACGATAGCATAGGCGATTTTGCCCTTGCAATCTCATTTGCTTTCTGTAACTTAGGGGACGTTTTCTCGTCTAAAGCAATTCTCAAGCAGACTAAACAATCTTTTCCACACCGTACATTTCCATCCTACCATGAACCGACGTTTTCGCGCCCTTTGGAGCGCTCTTGTGTTGACTGTAGTTCAGGGAACAACACTTGTTACCAGCGCTTCGGCGCAATACGTTCTCGACGGCAATCAAAACCGTAAATTTGAGCCGCTCGGCAGCTTAATTCCTTCGCCCAACACCTACCGCACGGCATCCGGCGCTCCGGGACATCAATATTGGCAACAAAAAGCCGATTATGTGATAAACGTCGAACTCAACGATGAAAAGCAGAGCTTATCAGGCTCCGAGACAATAACCTATACAAATAATTCGCCCGATGCGTTGGATTATTTGTGGGTACAACTCGACCAAAATGCTTTTGCCAAAACCTCCGAAACGTATCTGACCGAAACCGGCACAATGTCGAACAATATATCGCTCAATCAGGTGAAACGTCGTTTGGAAATGCAAAATTTTGACGGTGGATTTGCACTAAAATCAGTCAAAGACCAGACCGGAAAGCCGCTTAAATACACGACTGTTGCAACGATGATGCGTATTGACCTCGCAACACCGCTGCGCACGGGACAGAAATTCTCGTTTTCCATCGAATGGAGTTTTAACATTGTTCCCAAAAGTTTTGGCGCACGGTCGAACTACGAAGCATTTGACGACGGGCGTATTTACGGCATTGCACAGTTTTTCCCGCGTATGGCGGTGTACGGCGATGCGACAGGTTGGCAGCATAAGCAATTTTTAGGCGAAGGCGAATTTACTCTGCCCTTTGGCGATTACAAAGTGAGTATTACCGCGCCGGAAGACCATGTTGTTGGTTCAACAGGGCTACTGCAAAACGCTGATAAAGTCCTAACCGCCGACCAGCGCAATCGCCTCAAACAAGCCGAAAATGCAACAGCACCCGTGAAAATTGTTACCAACGACGAAATGGCTGCCACAACGAAAGCCGCACCCGCCAAAGGCAAGAAAACATGGGTATTTCAGGCAAACAATGTCCGTGATTTTGCCTTTGTTTCCTCACGGAAATTTATTTGGGATGCAATGGGCGTGAACGTTGAAGGCAAAAAAGTTATGGCAATGTCGTTCTACCCGAAAGAGGGCAACCCGCTTTGGGAGCAGTATTCGACACGCGCTGTAGCTCATACGCTCAAAGTGTATTCCAAACACACCTTTCCATATCCGTATCCTGTTGCTATTTCCGCAAATTCCGATATTGGCGGCGGTATGGAATATCCGATGATTAGCTTTAATGCGCCTCGTCCCGACCCAGATGGCACGTATTCATCTGTTACCAAATCGCGCTTGTTGTTTATCATTTTCCATGAGGTTGGACATAATTACTTTCCGATGATTGTCAATTCCGACGAGCGCCAGTGGACATGGATGGACGAAGGTATCAACTCCTTTTTGCAATTTCTTGCCGAGCAGGAATGGGACAGACAATTCCCGTCGGAATCAGGTTTTCCGCGCCTTATCACGGAATATATGAGCGCCGAGAAATCCAAACTTACGCCCATTATGACGACTTCTGATAATATCCCTTTCCGCGAGTTTGGCAGCCAGTCCTACGACAAGCCCGCTACGGGTCTCAACATCTTGCGCGAGACCATTTTGGGGCGCGAGGTATTTGATTATGCTTTCAAAAAATACGCCCAACGCTGGATGTTCAAACACCCACAGCCGGGCGATTTTTTCCGAACGATGGAAGACGCTTCCGGTGTAGATTTGGATTGGTTCTGGCGCGGATGGTTTTTCACCACCGAGCATACTGATATTTCGCTTAATGGCGTAAAACGCTTTGTCATGGACACACGCAATCCAGAAGTTGAACAGGCAAATAAAAAGCAGGATAAATCTATGCTTCCGCCGGATTTGACGGTCATGCGGAATCAAAACGATATTCCAAAAACACTCGTCGAACAGGACAGCGCAGCGCTTGACTACTACAATAAAAACGACCCTTTTGCGGTACGCACGTGGCAACAACGCGCATTCGAGAGCTTTATGAAGGGATTGAATGATAATGAGAAAAGGATTATCACGACGAATACAAATTTTTATGAAATTGAGTTAGAAAATATCGGTGGGCTGACAATGCCCGTCATTCTTGAGATGACCTTTGCCGACAGCACAAAGGAAGTACGCCGTATTCCAGCAGAAATCTGGCGACACAATAATCAAAAAGTGAATAAAGTTATCACGACCACCAAACCCGTGATTTCTTTTACGGTTGACCCATACTTGGAGACCGCCGACACGGACATATCGAACAATTCCTACCCGCGCAAGCAAGTCCAAAACCGTTTCCAGTTGTTCAAAAATCGCCAAGCCTCTGCGCCAAACCCGATGCAACTTGAGCGCCAAGAGCAGCAAAAGCCCGATACGAACAAAGGAACGAATTGATAATTGCTTGAAACAGGAGTGCGAACTGCGTTCGCACTCCTGTTGGGGAATAGTTTTCCGCTTGCCACAATGACAATCGTATTTCTATGGCAAAACGCACCACAAAGGCTCTTCGCCAGCAGCGCTCTTCTAATGGAACATTCACAGCGCTGATAGATGAAGTTCTTGCCCGAACTATGCACAGAGACTATGCGGAGCGTGGCATGGGATACACGCAGCTTGCAAAGCACTACGGTTTCTCGAAAAGCAGCATCTATGAGGCATTCAAGCGATATAATTTGCCAACACGCCTTGTCAAAGGCTCCAAACCGGATGCGCAACTCGCTGGCACAATAGCCGCTCTTTACGCCGAAGGAAAGACATTGCCTGAAATCCGCACTGCGCTTGGGTTACAAATGCCGAGCCGCGTTATGATTACGCTTGTCCGGCAAGAAGGTGTAAGCCTACGGACTCGCCACGAAGAGGAAGCACGGCGTTGGAAGGCTCATCGCAAGAAAATTCCACTCATTATCAAAGCATACAAAGAGGGAATAGGGGTACCGACGCTGGCAAAGCGCTACAACGTTAATCCGTCGTTTTGCTACACATGGCTTCGCCGCAATGGTATCACGATTCGCCATTCAAACGACCCAATCTATGCACAAATAGGATGAAGATGGAACAGCGAACACACTCGCAGCCCAATAATACCGAAGCGTATCGCCGCTTATTTGGACAAAACAGTACACAAACATAATTACCCAATCTTTTCATTTCTCATTACCGATGATTATGGCTTTCCCGCTACCATCCTCGATTCGCTCCAAAGCGCTTGCTGCCTTGACGGTTTGCGCTTTTGGCAGTGCTTTTGGTGCTGCGCCGCTTCTTGCGCAAGGCATCAGCAATACCGCCGACCACCTGACGGGCAAATTTGAACAGCTTGACCAGCTTTTGCCCACGCCGAACACCTACCGCACTGCCTCCGGCGCTCCCGGACATCAGTATTGGCAGCAAAAAGCAGACTACGTGATTGCCGTGGAATTGAACGACGAAAATCAGAGCATCTCTGGCACCGAGACGATTACGTACACCAATAATTCTCCCGATGCGCTCACGTATTTGTGGTTGCAGCTCGACCAAAATCATTTTGCCAAAACCTCCGATACCTATCTTACGCAGACAGGCAAGTTGCAAGGCGGTACAAGCCGCGCTAATCCCGGCGGCGCTTCGCTGGACGGTGTAAAATCAATGGCTTTTCAAGAAACATTTGATGGCGGTCATAAAATCAAGTCCATCAAAGATGCGGCAACGGGGCAGACACTGAAATTCACGGTGAATAAAACAATGATGCGTGTTGATCTTCCAACGGCGTTGCGCACGGGGCAGAAATTCGCTTTCACCGTAGAATGGTCGTTTAACATTGTTCCTTCCGAAACCCGCGCCCGCTCTTGCTATGAGTATTTTCCAAAAGACAAAAATTATCTCTACGAAATCGCACAGTTTTTCCCGCGCATGGCTGTTTATGCGGATTACTGCGGCTGGCAGCATAAGCAGTTTTTAGGCGCAGGCGAATTTACGCTGCCTTTTGGTGATTACAAAGTGAGCATTACTGCGCCCGCAGACATTGTTGTTGGTGCGACGGGCGAACTTCAGAATGCTTCGGCGGTTCTGTCCGCAGAGCAGATTGCTCGCTTTGAAAAAGCAAAAGCATCGAACGCTCCGCTCAAAATTATCACCAACGAAGAAGCGCTGAAAAACGAATCCTCACGCGCCACAGCAAAGAAAACATGGACATTTCAAGCCAGCAATGTTCGTGATTTCGCATTTTGCGCTTCGCGGAAATTTGTGTGGGATGCTATGGGCGTGGACGTAGAAGGGAAGCGCGTTTTGGCAATGTCGTACTATCCAAAAGAAGGAAATCCGCTTTGGGAGCAGTATTCAACGCGGAGCGTGGCTCACACGCTGCGTGTCTATTCCAAACACACGATTGCCTATCCATACCCGGTGGCGATTTCGGTTCATGGACCTGTCTTTGGTATGGAATATCCGATGATTTGCTTTAATGGTGGTCGCCCGCTACCGGACGGCACGTATCCCGAAGGCACGAAGTATGCACTTATTTCGGTGATTATTCACGAGGTCGGGCATAACTTTTTCCCAATGATTATCAATTCCGATGAACGCCAATGGGCATGGATGGACGAGGGCTTGAACTCTTTTGTTCAGTTTCTCGCCGAACAGGAATGGGACAGAAACTATCCGTCGCGTCGGGGTCCAGCACGGAATATGGTTGATTATATGAAAGCTGATAAATCGCGTCTTGTACCGATTATGACAAATTCCGAGCAGATTTTGGAACTCGGTAATAATGCTTACGGCAAGCCTGCAACAGCTCTCAACGTCTTGCGAGAGACGGTAATGGGACGTGAGCTTTTTGATTACGCCTTCAAAGAATATTCTCGCCGTTGGGCATTCAAACATCCAACTCCGGCAGACCTCTTCCGCACGATGGAAGATGCTTCCGGTGTAGATTTGGATTGGTTCTGGCGCGGATGGTTTTATTCGACTGATTACTATGATGTAGCATTGGAGCGGGTTGTACGCTACGACATCAACACACAGAACCCCGAAGCAGAAGTCGTTAAAGACAAGATAGAAGCTGGGCGTGAACCGCTTAATCTCACCATTGAGCGCAATCGCAAAGACATTCCCAAAACCTACGTAGAACAAGACCCCGAAGCACTTGATTATTACAACAAAACCGATAAATTCACCATTAAGCCTTGGGCAAAAGAGCAGTACGAGCAATACCTCTCAACACTGAGTGACGACGAGCGCAAATTGGTGAATTCGGGTAAACTCTTTTACGAATTGGACTTTGCCAACAAAGGCGGATTGATAATGCCCGTCATTCTGGAAATGACCTTCGAGGATGGAACCAAGGAAGTACGCCGTTTTCCGGCAGAAATTTGGCGTTACAATACCCAAAAATTCACGAAAGTCTTGATGGTTTCCAAGCCCGTTGCGTCCTTTTTGATTGACCCCTATTTGGAAACAACGGATATTGACGTAAGCAATAATGCGCTTCCGCTTCAAGTACCACCATCGCGTTTTCAAGTCTTCAAGCAGCAACAAACCCCGCAGCCAAACGATATTCGGACACTCCGCGAATACGAAGAGCGCACCAAAGCTGCTCCGGGCAAAGGAACAAAATAACGAAATTATTCTATCGCAATGTGGAGTGTAAATGTACATTTGCACTCCACATTTGTATCAATTACGCTCTTATTCTTCACCTCTGATTACCGCCATTATGCTTGACCCCATCATTCTCGAAGGCAAACACGTCCGTTTAGAGCCTCTTTCTTTGGAGCATTTAGACGATTTATGCGCCGTCGGCTTAAATCCTGTACTGTGGAGAATGGCGGGCAGGGCAATGGAAACCCGCGAGGATATGAAGCGCTACATTGAAGAGGCGTTTTTGCCGGAAACGGCGGGCGAGGCGCAAGCATTTGCCACGATTGACAAAGCAAGCGGAAAAGCCGTTGGCAGCACACGCTACGGGAATATTGCGCTTCCGCACAAACGCTTGGAAATTGGCTGGACGTGGATTGGCAAACCGTTTCAGAGGACGCATATCAACACGGAAGTAAAGTATTTGATGTTGCGCCATGCTTTTGAGACACTTGGTTTGGTGCGGGTGGAACTCAAAGCAAATGCAAAAAACGAGCAGTCGCGCCGTGCGATGGAGCGCATTGGTGCGAAATACGAAGGCGTATTGCGTCGCCATATTACGCTGCCCAATGGTACAGTCCGGGATACGGTCTATTACAGCATTATTCGAGAAGAGTGGGAAAAAGTCAAAGCTGGCTTAGAAACTGCATTGCAACGTGAGTATTTACCAGAGGCAGAGGAGCAGAGTCGTATTACCGTTCATAAAGCAGATACGCGGCACTTAGAATTGCTGCTACCATTATTTGACGGTTATCGTCAATTTTACAAGCAGGCATCGAATCTTGAAGGAGCGGAAGCATTTTTGACGGAACGAATTATGAAGCAAGAATCCGTGATTTTTGTTGCTTTAGTCGGCAATAAAGGTGCGGGCTTCACGCAATTATACCCATCATTTTCATCAGTAACGATGCAGCGCCAGTGGATTTTGAATGATCTCTTTGTTGACCCGGAATTTCGCAAATTTGGCGTGGCAGACGCAATCATGCGGGCTGCGGAAGAATTTTCATATGCCGATAATGCGAAAGGACTTGTTCTCTCAACGGCAGTAGATAATCTTCCCGCCCAAGCACTTTACGAAAAACGAGGCTGGAAGCGGGACGAGGCGTTTTACACCTACGAAAAATATTTTGCGCAGTCGTGACAACATCACATCATCGGTCATAAAAAAAGGGGATCACTTTTTGGTGAGACCCCTTTTTTCATAATGAGTATCGTTGGCGTTCTTGGTCAAGAAATTGTTCTACCGCATGGCGGAAAGGTAGAAATACCTTCGGAATAAGTTCAACGTTCAGGCTCATACGCTCCCAGTCTAAATTCATAGCGTAGCCGTGCATGATGACGTGGCGGAATCGGCGGAGAATGGTAATAGGGGCAGTAATGTCAGGCGTAAGAAGCAAAGGTAATTGGTATGATTGATGATGCTCTGTGGTGAAACGCTCCGCAAGCTCACTATGCCATTGCTCGCTTTTAGGAAGTGCAACGCCACAGTATTTGCTCGTGCGCTTCAGGATATTTTCTACACCGCTGTAAAACGATTGTGCAAAATTTGCCGCAGCAGCACGATTGCGAAGAGTAGCATGATTATCGGCTGCTTGAATGTCAGCAAGAAGCAGAGCGATTTCTGTGCTTGTTTCGTATAATTGAGCCAGTTCAAGGCGGCATTGTTCGGCAAAATCTGCCAGACGTTCTGCTTGATGTTTGCTTTCTTCATGCTGCCGCATACAGCACTCGTCCTTTTCGCTCAATATAGTCAATAAAGGGTGAGTGTGGCTGAATTGGTACAACATCGACCCAAACAGAGGGTAGTGTGCGTTCCAAATCAACGGCAAATTCAAGAAAATTTTTGCCTTCCTCGGTTGCAATAGCAATGTCAATATCCTCTGTGTCGTCGGGATGCTCCAATGCCCCACCAAAAAGAATAACCTTTTTGAGGTGAAAGACTTTCGCTCGTTCGACGATTGTATCAAGATGTTCTTGTGTGATACACATAGCGTAAATACTCGGAAGAAATATCGAAAAAAAAGATGCTTGAGAGCCAACAATCTCAACCTATCCCTCAAACTACGCCTCGGCTTTTCTTCGCTGAAAGTAGTAATAAAACGGCAATCCCGTCGCTACTAAAAACAACCCAAAGACAGAATTAATGATAGGTGATGTGCCATTCATATATGCTGAAACGTCGTTGTAGAGCGTGATAACGACATAAACCCCCGCAAATATCACAAATATTGCCGGAACGAAGGGATAGCCCCAAACCTTGTACGGACGTGGCGTATCGGGCATTTTTTTACGCAAAACAAATACGCCATACGCGCCCAAAGCATAGAAAATCCACGTGACAAAGATGAGCATATCCGTCAGCATATCAAACGTGCCGCTCAAGACCAAGACGCACGACCAAAAGGCTTGCAAAAATAGTGCATTAGCAGGCGTGTGAAAGCGCGGATGCACATTGCCAATCGGCGCAAAAAACATCTTTTCTTTTGCCATCGCAAAATAGACACGGGCGCTGGCGAGAATTGTTCCATTGGTAGTCCCAAAGGTTGATAGAATCACGCACGCAGCGATAATTGCCCCGCCCGAATTACCAAAGACTGCCGTTGCCACATCTGCGGCGACGAGTTTTGATTGTGCCATCGTTGCCACAGGCAAAATATAGAGGTAAGCAAGATTAATCAGCACATAAATCCCAATGACAATCAACATTCCAATAAACAGCCCTCGCGGAATGGTTCGGCTTGGCTCTTTGACTTCTCCGGCGATATAGGTAATGTTGTTCCAGCCGTCATACGTCCAAAACGCTCCTGCTGTTGCCATGACGACAAGAAAAATGACATTAGTGCTGTTGGCGCTTGCCATCGGTGCTGCGGTGATAAAATTAGCTGCCGAGCCGTTCCCGAAGATAAAACTTGCCAAAATTAACAGCGCCATTGCTACGATTTTCATTGTTGTCAAAACGCCCGCAATCAAGCCACCAAAGCGCACTCCGAGATAATTGACAAACGTCATTGAACAGATAAGCAGCATCGTTAGGACTTTTACGCCCATGTTTTGCAGAGGGAAAATATTGCCAATAAAGGGTAAGTGCAGCATGACGGATTGCTCAATCTCCGGCGCAAAGCGCGGCAGTCGCACGAAATATTCCATGTACGTCGAAAAAATATACGCGATACTCGCTATCGACCCCGTTTGAATCACGGCAAAAATCGCCCAACCATACAAATACGCCATGAAATTGCCATAAATCTTTTGAAAAAAGATGTACTGACCGCCTGTTGCCGTAATCATTCCTGCAATTTCCGCATTGGTCAGTGCGCCAAAGAGTGTCAGCACACCTGCTCCCACCCAGACCATTAAGAGAAGTTGCGGAGAACCGAGTTGTGAAGCCATGAGTGCGGGCTTCATAAAAATCCCCGAACCAATAACGGAACCAACGATAATGGAAACTGTCGTAAACAGCCCCAGCGTTGGAATTAACGCGTGGTCGGAAGTTGGTAGTTTGCCCGCCGACGTGGGCGAAGACTGGTCATGCTTTGCCATAAGGTATAGTTGAGTAGAACGTAAAAAAACAAGGGGACTAGCAAGGAAATTCCTACGCGCCATTATGGATGTGGGGGCGGAGTCGCCCAATATAGCGCATTTTCTCGCTTTTGACAACATAAAACCAGCACAAATTCACGGAAAGAAATATTCACGGCAATCCCGGCAACGTTCACTAACGAATATCTTGTGGCGGCTTGGTTTTATCAAGGTTTTGGGGCTTTGCCACGCTATCATTTTTTTGTTTCTGCTCTGCCTCTTTGCGCTCTTTTTCTGCTTCGCGCTCGGCAATTTTTCTGGCTCGACTGCGTGAGGAATCCAGCATTTGCCGCAATTTTTCAGGTTTACCGGAAAGTTCACTAAAGCGCTGGCGAAATGTCTCTTCAGTAAAGCCGTGTTGCTTCAAAATCACACGAACACTTTTGTTTGCTAATGATGTATCCCGCGAAAACTGTTCCCGTGCAATAAGCACCTCGGTGTAGGTCTCCACAAAGTTGTCCTCTTCTTTTGACCATCCACCCGAACAGGCAGAGAGCGCCACTCCACAGAGGCAAAGAAGGCTCACAATCAATGGAAATGCGCTTTTAGCCTTGTTTTGGCACGTGATATTTTTCATGGCAAGAAAGATTTGATACAATTAGGAATGTCGCCCCATGATTCTGCGCGGGCATCAGCGATACTTGGTGCGTCTTTGTGTTCGTCATTCATGCGTCCATGGGGGTCTCCGGCAAAAAGAATTGCTCGCATACCGTAGTTTTTTGCCCCTACGATGTCGGTTCGTTCAATATCGCCAATATGCACACTCTCTCTTGCAGAACAGGTTACCCCGTGCAGTGCCGTCCGATACGCCTGTTCGTGCGGTTTCGACACGCCGGTTTCATCGCTAAAACTCCATGCGGAAAAATATTGAGCAATACCGTCGCCTTCCATCACCCGCTTCAGCACACGCCCGGGCGAAAATGCCGTGTCAGAAATAAGCGCGATGTAATGATGTTCTGCCAGAAGGCGCACTGTTTCGAGCGCTCCGGGCAAGAGCGAAGGCGGATGCTGCAATATTCCTTCTTCAAAGGCAACCGTCACCTCATCAATAGCTTGCGTATCGGCAGCAATAGCCAGATGCTTCCAGAAAAATTCTACCATTGAGCGTGTCGAAGGAGTTCGTTTTTCTTCACGCCAAACCACATTAAAATGCTCCCAACCAGCTTTCTGAGCCGCCTTCAAGGTTTGTGGTTCAAGAGTATGCCCAAGTCGAAGGGCATTGCGCATGATGGTTGTGAAGCGGTCTTGGTCGCGCCCCTCGCCGCCTTGTGAGTCGTAGAGCGTGTTCCAGAAATCAATCGTGATAGCTTTGATGGGCATGGTCCAGAAATAATTTTTGAGGAGGGTAAGTTCATATACCTTTGTCGCCAAACAGGAGTGCGAACGCAGTTCGCGCTTCAAAAGCCCGCCATTGCTTGCGAGCTTTGTTGCAAACTGAGTTCGTACTCCTGCTAAACGACGACTTCGACGACCGCTTTACTGCTGTTTCACGCAATGCGTTCCGCCGGCCGCGCCGCAGCATTTTTTGAACTTTTTATTGGGGTCGAAAGGACAAGGATCGTTGCGTCCAATTTTCGGTGCCGTGTTGACGATTGTCTTTGGTGCGCTATTCTCGCTTGCTATTTGCGCGGAGACAGCATCGGCGACTTCGGAAACAGCTTCCGCATTTGCGTAGGTGTACTGCTCGGCGGACGGGCGCGAAAAGCGCATGGCGTTGGAATTAGTAGTTGTGAAACGCGGAACAATCCCGTTGGGCGCGGAAATACTGGTGTTGCCATTGCTGTGTGGCTGCTGCATTTGGCGCACCTGTTCCGGCGTGAGTTCGGGGAAATAGCGGAAAACATAATGCGCCGATTCGCGGTTCATCTCTGTAACGAGTTCCACAAACACTTTGTACGCCTCGCCTTTGTACTCCAAAAGCGGGTCTTTTTGTCCGTAAGCGCGAAGGTGAATACCCTCTTTGAGTTCATCCATCACGCGCAAGTGTTCACGCCATTTTTCATCAATCGTTTGCAAAATAGCCACGCGCTCAAGTTCTGCCATAAATTCCGAACCAAAGGTCTTTTCTTTGCGCGAGTAAAACTCTTCGGCAACTTCCATCACGCGCTCGGTACATTCCTCGCGGCGCAAGCCCTTAAATTCGTCTTGTTCCATATCAATATCACACAACAGCGTCGTGCGGAGTTCTTCGCGGAAATGCTCTACATCGCCGTCGGGATGGCAGGTATCGTAGAGGTCATCGGCAAACTCGCGGACATAATCCATAATCTCGCCTTTCATGCGGTCGCCCATAAGAGCGTGGCGGCGGCGGCTATAAATCACCTCACGTTGCTGATTCATCACGTTATCGTATTCCAAGAGGCGCTTACGAGTGCCGAAATTGTTTTCTTCGACCTTCTTTTGCGCCCGCTCGACCGATTTTGTCACCTGATTATGCTCAATCGGTTCGCCTTCTGGTACTTTCAAAAATTGCATCACTCCCGCAATACGCTCACCGCCGAAAAGCCGCATTAAATCGTCTTCCAGCGACAAGAAAAATTTCGACGATCCCGGATCGCCCTGCCGACCAGCGCGTCCGCGTAGCTGGCGGTCAATGCGCCGTGCTTCGTGGCGCTCGGTACCGATAATTGCCAAACCACCAGCATCTTTGACAGACGGATGGAGTTTGATGTCCGTACCGCGTCCAGCCATGTTTGTTGCTATCGTCACAGCGCGTGGCTGTCCGGCTTCGGCAACAATTTCTGCTTCGCGTTGGTGCTGTTTTGCGTTCAAAACATTGTGTTTTACTTTTTCACGGGCAAGCATTTTGCTCAGAAGTTCGGAGACCTCAACGCTTGTTGTACCGACGAGAATAGCGCGTCCCTTCTCGGCTTCACGCTTGACTTCTTCGATAAGAGCGTTGAATTTCTCGCGTTTGGTGCGATAAATCAGGTCGTTCATATCGTCGCGGACAATATTGCGATTTGTCGGAATCACGCAGACATCAAGTTTGTAGATTTCGTAAAATTCGCCCGCTTCAGTTTCCGCCGTACCGGTCATTCCAGCGAGTTTGCGATAGATGCGGAAATAATTTTGGAGCGTCACGGTTGCGAGTGTTTGCGTGTCGCGCTCGACGTTTACGCCCTCTTTTGCCTCAATAGCTTGGTGCAAGCCGTCCGAATAGCGCCGCCCTTCCAGAATACGCCCGGTGAACTCATCCACAATTTTCACTTTGCCGCCGTCAACGACGTATTCAACGTTATTTTCGTAAAGCGAGTAGGCACGCAAAAGCTGGGTTACGGTGTGGATGCGGTCGCTGCGCTCGGCATAAATGCGCATAGCATTGTCTTTGCGAAGTTGCTTTTCGACACCCTCCAGCGTCATATCGCCCTCAATAGCGCTCATTTCTGCGGCAACATCGGGGATAATAAAAAAGTCTTTGTCGGTCTGGGAAGAGCTTAAAAACTCGCGTCCTTTTTCGGTGAGGTCAATTTGGTGCTGACGCTCATCAATCGCGTAGTACAGCTCCTCGTCAATCTCGCTCATGCGTGTTCCTTGGTCGCGGAGATATTCGAGTTCGGTTTCGCGCATGAGTTTGGTGTTTTCCGGCACAGCGAAAAGTTTCGTGAGACGCTTGTTTTTCGGTAAGCCTCTGTATGCTCGAAGCAGCGCGATACCCGCTTCGCGGCGGTTTTCTTTGTCTTGTTTATTATCGCCGGAACTTTGCAAAAGGCGTTCGGCATCGGCAACGATTTTTGCCACAAGTCGCGTCTGTGCTTCGACAAGACGACGCAATGACGGGTTCATTTCTTCGTAGCGATGGTCGCTTTGATGAACGGGACCGGAGATAATAAGCGGTGTTCGCGCTTCATCCACCAGCACCGAATCCACCTCATCCACAATAGCAAAATTGTGCGGACGCTGCACCATATCACGCGCATCGCCGACCATGTTGTCGCGGAGATAATCAAAACCAAATTCGTTGTTTGTGCCGTAGGTAATATCGCGGTTGTACTCTTGCTGGCGATCATCTACATCCATATCGGAGGTGATGCAACCGCTTGTGATGCCGAGAAAATCAAAGACGGGCAACATCCATTCACGGTCGCGCTGGGCAAGGTAATCATTGACGGTAACAAGGTGAACACCACGTTGTGGCAGGGCGTTGAGATACATCGGCGATACGGCGACGAGGGTTTTTCCTTCGCCCGTTGCCATTTCCGCAATTTTCCCTTCGTGAATTACGATTCCGCCCATCATCTGTACATCGTAAGGAATCATTTCCCAAATCATCTCGCGCCCAACAACGTTATATTTATGTCCTGAAAGGCGCTTGCACACTTGCTTGACGGTGGCAAATGCTTGGGGTAAAATTTCATCGAGGGTTTCTTGGATCGTCGAATATTCCTCATCTTCAAGCGTTGAAATCTGGTCGTAGATGTCGCTAATTTCCTCGCCGGTGAGTTCGCCATTTTTCAGTTGGTCGCGTAGAGCCGCAATTTCGTCTTGAAATTCTTTGGTGCGCTCGGCGAGAATAGCGCGGAACTCTGCGGTTTTGCCACGAAGCTCGTCGTCGGAAAGTTTATTATATTCTTCGTAAAACTCGTTGATTTCATCAACGATGGGAAGCATTCGTTTCACATCTTTATCGTGTTTGCTTCCAAAGATTTTTTCAATAAATTTTAACATTGTCTAAAAAATTAGGTTGTAGATTTCAGGTTTTATGCGGTGTATAAGCCGCAGTCACGAATAGGAACTATTCGTAGAAATTGCCATAAAACAGCATGACGGGGGTTTAGCCGAGGGAAACAAACAAGGCAGGGAGCGCATCAAGACGCGCTTTGTAGCGTTTATAATCGTTGGGAGGGGCAGAAAAAGAAAGCACAAAAATGTGTGCGGTTGCATGGCTCTTTCGCACGGTAAAAATCTTGCGAATTTTCGTCAAATTATCCCCACTATTTTGGCGCACGAGCATATCTTTTGCCGGAGCGCCGAGAAAATCACGGCTTCGCACGGTCTGTATCTGCCAAACGCTCTTGTGTGCTTGCACGGGAGCGAGAGAACAATCATTGAGCAAGTTTGGACAATGCTCTCTGAGAGCAATGGCGAAATACGTGTGCGCGGCAGGTGAAGGCGCGGTTTCAGGGAGCGCTTCAGCGCGAATGGCGTGATATAATGCCCGTTGCGCAACTATCCACTCATCGGGTATGCTCACTGAGCATTGAAATTCCGTACCCGTTTGCTGGGCAAGTTCTAATCCATTCACGCTTCGCCCCGACGCAGAAAGCGCCAGAAGCAAGGTGTGAATGACGGAGTGGACGAGACTGAGCGGAAGCATACTCAAGCAAAACATGAAAAAAGCAAGAAATTTTATGCCAGAAAAGCAATATACGGTTTTTCTTAGACGTAAACAATTGCTCTAAAGTGTATTGCAAGGCAATCCGCGTGAGACTCTCCATGCTGTTTAAGACATCAATATTCAATATAGGGCAATCGCATGAAAAAGGTAGGAAAAAGGGCTGATAATACGGAAATTTGTTCTTCTAGCCAAGCACTATTTCATCATTATTTTCGCTCTTTCTCATGCCGAAACTCTCACTCCAAGAAGCCT
>JAAFHM010000579.1 GCA_013298375.1 Ignavibacteria bacterium
GCCAATACTGGTTTCGACGTAGAGAGAGTCCACTCGTAAAGCAGCCCTGCCCGCATTAAGCATTTCTACCGATTCGGTGCGGTCGGTTTGGCAAAGTAACGTGTCAAAAGCAATCCTATTGCGAACCACCAGTTTGGGTGCGGGTTGTATGGTAATTGCTTCCAATCCTAGTTGCGTTTCTGTCCGGCAAACATCGTCCAGTCGTAATGTTGCCAGTGTACTTATCAGCCCACTTTCCCTGCTGCCGTTGAAGCGAATTGTCAGGCGGGACGTCCCGCCATTCGGCGTAGGATTAGGCTGCGCGGAGAGTATCGTGAAATCCGACGTAAGAGCGCGAGGCAGCCCTGTCCATAAGTATGGATTTTGCGAGTTGTTGGTAAATTCGATGACCTGCTCGGCAGTTTGCCCAATATCAATGCGATCAAAGCGGAAGAGCGCCGGAGTCCACGTATAGCGGGGGGGCTGGCGTTGTAGGCGTACAACAACATCCACAAGCGGACGCTGTGGATCGTTGGATAGAATTGTTAATTTCGATTCTCGTACACCATCGCCGGAATGCGTCATACGGACAGTGAGAAGAGCAGAATCCAACGGAAGAATACGAAGCGGCAATGCAGGTGCGCCCAGAATTGTCAGCGTATCGGTTGGGGTTGTGAGATTATTTATCACTAAAGGAAGCCCGCCAAGATTCTGTATCCGTATTGTCCTCTGAACACTCGTCTCGCAGGTGAGCGTACCAGCGTCAATGAGCGCTGGCACATCAATTTCCGAAAATTCCCGCAAGACTCGTGCTTGAACAAACGCCGTCGAAGTGCTTGAACCACAAAAATAGATAGGCAGTGTTTCTCGAAAATTTTTGGGAGACTCAATCGGTTGTATGCGGAGTTGCACCTGTGCGGAAGCACCAATCGGCGTGGGATTTGGCGAAACACTCATAATAAAAATATTCCCCTCGCTACTGCGCGTTGCGGCTGTTGACCACACAAGCGGTGTATTTCCGCTGTTGCGCACCGTCACGGTCGTAACGGCAACGGTTTTTGCCGGAAGCAAACCCAAATTCACATTTGGTGCTGGTGGGTCTATGCGCAAGGAGTCTCTCCCGGCAAGTATCAGCGTTCGGGCAAGCACATTCCGCGCAATGTCGCTGACAGTAACTTGAACGGACTTATTCCCAAAGCTCTGTGGAGTATAACGGACGATAATCGTCTCCGATGCTCCTCCGGGCATGACGGGAGAAACGGTTTGCTCAAGCGTAAACTCGGATGACTCGGAAGAATCAAGAGAAAGAGTTTGCAAGGTGGAAGTTAAGACCAATGCCCCTGCCGTGAGGTTCATCACAACAAAACGAGCAGTAGCGGTCGTTTCGCAGACGAGGTTTGGTATCGTCACCGTTTCGGGTGCAAGAAGGAGATTGGGTAAACGCAACGACCAAAACCCATCGGATACTGCGGTCTGGCAGGTCGGCGGCGGCGACTGCGCTTGGGGTAGCGTGAGAACAAGTGCCGTGTCGATTGCATTATTGCTGATAATAAATTGGCGCTCTGCACTATTGTTGGTGAGTGTACCGACATCGCTTAGTCTATAAGCAAGAGGCAGTGCCATGTTGCCATAACGCGGCAGCGTAAAACGCTCAATTTGACAGCCCGTTTCGGCATTCCAGATCCCCAAGGTTTGCGTAGTTTTGAGATTTTGCTGTGCTTGCATTTCGTATCCCAAAATACGTTGCCCGTTATTCATCCAATATATCCCAGCGTTTCCGATAGTCGTGGCAGAAAGGATATATCCTTCCGATAGGCTATTTTGCGGTGCCGTAGGGGCAAAAAAGTTTTGCAAGGGGGAAGTAGCTTGAAACGTTTCTATATCGAAAACTTCCGCCTGCGCTTTGTTCATATTCTGAACAATGAGTTTGCGGCTATCGGGACTCCACGATATTGGACGAATACCAATAGCAGTGCGCTTGAAGCCATCTTGCAGCGTGATAATATTAAGAAGATTTTGAAGATTAGGATTTTGAGGCACCGCAACAACAGCAGCAAGGAGGCTATTTGGAGAGGTAATGAGCGATGAAATATCCCACGAATAGTCATTAGGCGGCAAGAAGCGCCGTACCGTGTCACTACCGATGGTGTGCAGAATGATTTCTTGTATTTGTGTATTCGTGGCGTTCCGCTTCACCGAGAGCCACTGGCGTTGATTGGGCAGGAGTCCAAGATACGTACTGCCAAACCCATCAAACTCTATCATTGCTGCCGATGATCCAATCGGTCTATCGAAGGGGTCATTGGGATTAAACCGAACAAATCGGTCTTCAACTATTGTTCCTGTCGCTCCTGCACCTTGCACACGGTACAACACACGCGCAATAATTTCCCTGCCATCCTGAGACCATGCAACGCTTTGTAATGCTGTTCTTGATCCATCGCGTGGAATGGCAATTCTTCGCATTAACGCCCCGGATGTGGCATCAAATATACCAAAATTGGCATCGTCCAAGACATTGACGAGAAATTTGTTATCAGGACTCCATTGCCGTGCCAGTGTTTGTGCGGTATGCGTAGTAGGAGCAAATCGCAGCACGGTATCGGCAAGAACATCCGGCAGAGTGAACAGCGTTTTCCCAGATTGCGCATCAAAGGCCTCTGTCCGATAGGTCTGCCGAGCGGAGTCATCACGCGGCAAGCTGGCTATGGTGAGAATTTTTGTTGCTTCAAAATTATACCCCGCCCAGCGATTGAGCCAACGCTTCGACGGACGCTCAAGACCATAGCGAATACCAAAGGCATTCGATTCAATAACTCTGCTTCCGTCGCGTGGTTTGGTACTAAGCAACAACAAGCAGGAATCGCTGACCATCTGCGGAATAGGTTTCCAGCGATATGCATTTCCTGTGGCTGTCGCCGTGATAACCTGCCATGTTCTACCCGCATTTGTGCTGAAAGAAATTTGAATAGTATCAATTGGCGAAACACCCGTCCAGATAATCAAGTACTCGCCGCCCGGGGTGAGACGCTCACCTTTACTTGGCTGAAGAAGGCGTAACGGCTGGGACTGCGCAGAGGAAATGAGCAAAAAGCCACAGCACATACTCCAGAATACGCAAAACGCCGTGAGTAGGGAGCGACAATCTTTATGCAAGTGTGAAACAATCATAATAATCTGAAACCCGGTAAACGATGGAGCAATCAGTGATAACCAAAGAGTAATCTTGTATTTGCCTCCGACCAAGACAGTTTTTTTGCCA
>JAAFHM010000604.1 GCA_013298375.1 Ignavibacteria bacterium
AAACATTCCGATTCCGAAGGTAACGCCGAGCATTGCCGTAATAGTCTGCTTTTTCTTGGAAAGCAAGTGTGTACGGGCGATTTGGAAGAGAAGAGAGAATGACATAGTGCTTGGTGGTTTTGCGATTGTTGATGAAAACGGGTTGTAAGGAGTTTACTTGGGCAAAAATCATGCTTGAATATCGCGTGAGAGCCGATGAATACTTGCATGAATACTTGCAGAAAGGAGATTTTTTTTGCAATTTTCCATAGAATAAAAAATCTTGCTCATCACTATTCCTCTTCGTTATGAATATCCAAATCGTACTGGAACGCGGCGACGATGGCTTCTTTGCTGCTCACGCACCCGCGCTAAAAAGCTGCTGGTCGCAAGGAAAGACGCGGGAAGAAGCATTGCAGAATATCCGCGAAGCTATTGAACTATACCTTGAGCCGGACGAGGCAATCACAGTTTCCGCCAATGCCGAGTTGTACGAATTAACGCTCTAAAATTACTGCTATGAAATTGCCACTATTTTCTGGTAAACAAGTTCTTGCCGCATTAGTACGCATGGGCTTTGTGGAGATTCATCGTAAAGGAAGCCATGTCAAAATGCTCCATGCAGACGGGCGTAAAATCGTCTTCCCTTACCACGATGAGGTGGACAGATACACACTAAAAGGCGCATTGACTGACGCGGAAATTGATATAGAAGTTTTTTTAAGCAATATCCGTTAATCCTCACTTCTTCCGCAACCCCACGTTACTTCTATCCATATATCATCACAACGAAATTAAGCGTTGATGCGGCTTCGGAAGCTGCTTCGTTGCTGCGAAATTGCCCGTGCCAAGCCGAAAGCGACTCACAAGCGCCTCCACCTGATTTGCCTGCTGAAGCAAAGCGTTGATGCGCTCTACAACACTTTGATTGCCCAGACTCGCATCGCGTATCAAACCCGCCAAAAGCTGCATACTTTCGGCAATTTGTGTACTGGTCGTTGCCTGTTCCTCGCTTGCGGTGGCGACTTGAGACATCACATCGGACACTTTTTCGGTTTTGCGAACAATCGTTTGAAACGTCGTCGAAGTGGCGTTAATAAGGGAGCCGCTTTCTTCGACAAGCTGCTTTCCACGCGCCATTGCGCTGACAGCATCGCCCATTTCGTGCTGAATGGTTTTTATCATCGTCGAAATTTCTTTCGTGGCTTTTTGCGTACGCTCGGCGAGTTTGCGGACTTCATCGGCAACAACCGCAAAACCACGCCCCGCCTCGCCTGCACGGGCAGCTTCGATGGCGGCATTGAGCGCCAAAAGATTGGTTTGGTCGGCGATTTCGTCAATTGTGGAAACGATTGCGCCGATTTGTTCGCTGCGCTGCCCCAGAATGCTCACCGTTTCTGACGATTCCACGACCACCGCACCAATACTGCGGACGTTGGTAATCATATTCCCCATCACGGTTCCGCCCTGTTCGGCTTCGCTATGCGCTTCGGCGGCTTCAAAGGCGGCAAGCGAGGTCTGTTCGGTGGTTTCGGCAATGACGGCGGACATTTGCTGCATAGCGCCCGCTACTTGCTGCACTTGCGTTGCGCCTTGCTGAACACCGCTTATCATCTGACTTGAGGTGGCGCTGATAGTTTCTGCGCCCTCGACGGTATCTTGCACCGACACAAGAATCTGCGAAAGCATCTGCCGAATGGCATCAATACTGACGTTGAAGCCATTGAACATTCGGGCAATTTCGTCTTCACGCTCCGGCGTGAGCGACAAGGTGAGGTCGCCGTCCGAAAGCTGCTCGGTTGCTTGCAGCATTACCCCGACACTACGTTCTAAATACTCACGCTCTGCGCGGGTACTTGCAAGATCGGCAGCGGCTCGTGCCTCATTTTCCGCTTTCATAGCTTCCAATATTTTGTAATCCTCTTCTGCCTGACGTGCAGCATTGATGCGGGTTTCCTCAAGCATTTGAAACGAATCCTGTTGCGTTTTCTCCAAAATAGCGCCGATAACGACCATCATAATAATCATCGAAATAGCGATTCCCATAGTGATAATTGGCAATGCAGCATCTGGCAAATAACGGGGAAAGACAACGCCAAGATTACTCAATCCATACATCGTGACAACAATTCCGACACAAATCACAAGCGACAACCACGAACCACGCAGCCCATGAAGATTGATTGCCAAAAGCGGAACAAAACACAGCACCACGCAAAAAATACTAGTTGCCCCGCCTGTAAAAATTGCCAGCAGTGTAAACGACAGAACAAAAGCAGACATGAGTACTTCTCTTGCAGCAACCAATGAACCCGTCTTTTTCAAAATAAATGGCACTATTGCCATGACAAAGGCTGCAAGAATCGGCAGTGGCAAAAGTTTTAAGAAATCGCCTATCTGCGCCTCTAGACCCATTCCCAGCATTGCCAAATTGCGTACTGCCTGTACAGCAAAGTATATAGCTAAAAAAAACGATGTTGCCACGATGATAAGCGCTCTGCGCTTGGTCTGGATGTCTGCCTGCAAGGACGCAGGGATGAAGCGAAGAAGAAAGTCTTGCATAATGCTGTACGGAAAAGTGTGGTAAAAAAGCGTGAAACAGCAAAGATAATACGGAACACAGCAGTAACGGTTTTATTTCTTTCGGTAAAAAGAGATGTCTTTGCGATAGACAAATCAAGGCTCGTGCTGGATTTTTTGCGCCTTGCAGCTATACTTTTTTCAAAATATAGCTCCGTGAGAAAAAGAATTTTTTAACGGTAACCTCAATGGCTTTTTCGTTTATCATGCGGATAGTTGCGTTTGCTTCTATGCCGTTGCTGGGCTTTGCCATAGTTCCTTCGAGAATATTCCGGGTTTTATCGAAGGTCAATGCCTTCAGCATCATAAAGCCGATATGCTCTTTGTAAACGCTCCCGACAACTTTTCCGCAGTGCGAGCCATCGGCAGCATAATAGATTTCAAGCGTTGTTTCGTCCATATCTTGCGAAAACCACCTGCCGCAAAATGGACTTGTGCGGAGCTGTGTTTCTTTTTGTTGTGGTGCGTTGTTCCGTGCCGCGTTGTTTTGTGTCG
>JAAFHM010000535.1 GCA_013298375.1 Ignavibacteria bacterium
TTATCTCCGAAAAGTCTATATCCAAAATCGGGTACTCGCGCCAGTTATTATAGTCGAAGTGCCACCATTCAATAGAAAACACCGTAAAACCTTGTTTCTCCATTTCTTGTTTGAGTAAATCTCGCATTCGGCGCTGTTCGCCAGTGCCACCGGTATAGGCGGGATATGCTCGATCGGTCATTTCGTCGTATTCGCTGGGCATGGAGATTTCTTTGCCTGTTTTTAGGTCGAAGAGTGACAAATCAACCGCGCAACCCCGATTATGCCGAGATCCATTTGCCGGATTAGCAACGAATTTTTTCAATGCTGCCGGAGTAACATCCCAAAACAATTTTGTCACTCGCCACGGACGATAGCCGTCGAAGATCAGCAAACCATAGCCGTACTGCTTCAAGCTACGATGAGCCTTGACGAGTGCTTCTGCCGCAGGGCGCTGCAAAAAAGCACGTTCTTCTTTGTAAAGCGGTCGCCCGACAAAATTATTCGATTTTGCGTAGCGCACATCCAATCGAATAGTAGGGTCGAGTTTGATCAGTTCGATTAATTCGGATTTTCGGAATTTTCCTTCCTCTTTGGGCGGATTGGAAGCTCCCGCCGATATGGTTGTGTCTTGTGCAAACACTGCCACTACGCTACCGAGAGCAATGCCGATAACAAGAGATGCCAATCGGTAAAAACGTAGATAGTCAATAGGAGATTTCATAAAAAATGGAGGAAAAGACGTGAGAAATACGAAGAAAGCGCCAATATACGGCATTGTTGGTTTGTCTGCAAATATCGTCGCATCTGACAAGCGGTTATTGCTCAAAAAGCATGGTTGCTCAAATATTGTGGCGGAATCGGACGCTCTGGCGTTTGGTCGTTCCACGCCATTGAGCAAACACGCCATTCTTCATTGCCCTCACTACCAATGCGGACAAGTTGAATCGTGTTAATGCCGATGCTGAAGGGGTCTTTGGAAGTCGCATCAAATCGTGCTTCGTAGGTGCTGAAAACGTGCGCGATATTGCCAAAAACTTCCATCGTTCGCGCGATTTCTTGTTCATGAAATTCCTCTAAACCGCCCGAATGTATTGCCGATTGCACAGCCTCAATAAACCCTTCAACGCTCATCACCACAGGCGCGGCAGAGTCGTTATTGTTGATAAGCAAGCCTTCGGGCAGAAAGAGTGCGCGGAGGCTGTCAAAAGTCGGTTTTTCGCCTTTGCTGAAGCAGATGCTTTGATAAAGACTCTGCAAGAGGCGCTCAATATTCTCACGGGAAGTATTCATAATTTCTCACGGGTTTAGTTTGTGAACGTACAAAGATTAAAAATCATCAAAACGCAGACTGAATGAGACTGCGGGCTGCGCCACGCCGTTAATAAGGGCATATTGAGCGCGAAATTGGATATTCCATTGCCGCGCCAATTCCAGCCCGGCAGTGAAAGTCAACAAAAAACGATTGTCGGGCGCACCATCCAAAAACGTCGTGCTTTCGGAATCAATCGGAGCAAGCGTCAGCGTATCGCGGCGAAGCGTTTGTAAAGGGTCGCCGCCGACATTGCGAATAAGCGCTCCATTTGCATCGGTAACATTTTTCCCATGACGCTGCCAAGCCACACGAAGCGTTATCGGATAGCGCGAACCATACCAATAGCGAATTTGTGCCATAAGTTCGTCAGAATTAGGGCGTAAATGCCCCGCAAACAATATTCCATCATTGACGACGGCATTTTGACGATCAAAATGGGTGTACGTGTAAGGCTCAACACGAGAATATTCCAGAGTCGCATCCAGTGGAGCTTTCCAGCCAAATGCCGACGGAAGCGCCATTATGCCGACATTCCACGCCCATTTATTTGCCCACCATGCTCGACCAACTTTCGACATACTGAGGTCGTCTAACAAAAATGTACTTTTCACTTGTACACCCGCCAAAGGGCGCACCGTTGCATCAAGGGCAATCTGAAAATTATCGCGGTCACGTAAATCATTGGTAAGATTGCGAATAAAACTGACAGGAAGCGCGTATGCTAAATCAATATTCCGCCGCGAGTAAATCACCAGCTCGTTGAAACCAATCTCGCCCCACGCTTCCCGAAAGGCAAAACGGTGATGCGCCATGTATTTATCGGCTATTGGCGTTTGAGAGCCATGCGAAAGCGGGTTGGGTTCGGGCTGCCCAAGCAAGGTAAAATGCGTGGCGCGGTATTCAAACCCGTGAAATCGTGCGCCGAGCGTAACGGCATCGATTGGCAAGGCTTGTGAGGACATAAGCGAACGCATACCGTAGCCAGCGCCCATTAAACGGGCTTCACGCCCGCCAATTGCATAAAACCAGTCTTTCTCAAAGCGCACGTGCGATTCGGTTGACTCAAAAAAACGATGGTCGCCGACACGGAACTGAAAACTTTGATTGAGTTGAGGGTCATCGTACAGGAAAAGCGGCGTTCCGCCCAGTGTTCGTCCTGTTTGTGCCTGGAGCATAAACCCCAGCATTCCCGACACCGTTCCGGAGATGCGCCCGCCCAGTGCTGCGAGAATAGCGGTTGTTTGGTCTCGTTCGACAGGTGGACTGCCTGTTGTGGGGATGGATGCTGTTTGTGCGCCCGTTTGCCACCGCGCTTCAGCACGAATAAACGGCACAAGACGGAGCGTCAGCACGGAATCTTGCACGAAGTAGAAAAATTTTTCCTCGTCATCAAACAAATGCTCAAAAAGTAATGTTCTTGAGGTGCTGTCTTTGGGAAACAGTAGTGAGCGCCCTGTTTGTACAATATCAAACTCTCGTTCAAACCTCACCAATACGGATTTTTCCGCATCTGACAAGAGCGAATCATGCCTACGCACCGATTTCAATGCCGCAATAATTTCTTTGCGCTGAAACGGCAGCACCGATGTTGAGATGTCGGCGGGCAAGATTCCTTGCGCTTCCCAGCGCATCAAGCCCGTATAAATTGGGTGGGCAATCGGAATATGCTCCACTTGGGCGTAGAGTGTTTGGCAAACGAGCAGGAATGCGGCAAAAAGTTGTGGAATAAGACGAGAGAAGTTGCGCATATCGGAGAAGAAAATCGGTTGTTTAAAATCAATGCTCACAGGTTTTATTGGAGTATGGTTGAGGGCATTGGCAGACGAGTTTAGGCAGACGGACGCGGGTAAACGTGTGCTAAAGCTCTTGATTATGGTCTTCGTTTGACCAGTTACCAACAGCGATTGTCCGCCTACAACAAGTTACTGAATTAGCCAATGTTGAGCAAATTCTGACGCAAGAACACATGATAATGGTGTTGGAATCGCCACACCGCCTCATTGCACCGTTCATCCTGAACAAGAACGGCTCTGCATGGCATAAAAACTATGGTTGTTTGCCAAAGAATCCGTAATTTTCAGGCTCATTCGGTATTTTCTCGAAAGCAATCATGAAGTGGATGAAGTATATTGTTCTGGTGGCAATCTCTGGTTTGGTGCTTCTTTTCGGAAGCATCATGCCGTTGGCTGCACAAAATCAGCTCCCCACTGCCCCCCTAAAACGCTCATCCGATACGATTCGTGCTGGTTCTGCAACTGCTTCGCCCAGCAATAAA
>JAAFHM010000076.1:0-4956 GCA_013298375.1 Ignavibacteria bacterium
CCTTTCATGCGCTTGTAGCGGCTCACAATATCGGTGGCGGTGTAGCCTTCGGGATGCCCGACGTGTAGCCCCGCACCGCTTGGGTAGGGGAACATATCCAGCACGTAGTATTTCGGCTTCGTGGTGTCGGTGATGGTGCGAAAGGTCTGGTTTGTTTCCCAGAATTGCTGCCATTTGGCTTCGATGAGTTGATGGTTGTAGGGCATAGAGTTAGAGTTGTTTGATAATTTGAGATATGTTGTTCAAAATGTATTCAAGCGATGGTTCATCGCATGGAATGTGAAGTTTCGGGTTTTCAAATGGATGGTAATGCCATTCTTTGAGGTTGTCGAATCCAAAGACACGTTCCTGCTTGTGGATGAGCGCAACATCAGTGCGTCCGTTTGCGGCATTATACCGAACACTCAAAAGCAAATCAGGTCGAATGTGGAAGTATGCTTTGAATGATTGTGCGGTACGGAGAAAAATTTCTGGAGTGAAATTTCGGATATTTCCGTGAAGAGCAATCTCCAATTCATAGACAAATTCTTCAACAGATTTCACGCTTCGCCCCCGCGTCGAATCTGGGCTACAAGCCCGAGCAGCAAACGCTTTTCACCTTCCAGCATTTCCCAATCAATGAAATCCGATTCAACTGCGTAACCGTGTTTATCGGGAATTGCGCCATTATCCCATTGTTGTTCAAATTCCTGAAAACCGCATCCGTACTTCTCTTCAAAGACCAGAATATCACGGCTGTACCGCTCTAAGGTTGAAATCACGCCTTGCAAGAGAAGGTCAGTTGCTTTCTCTCGAAGCATTGTTTCACCGTAGGAGCGGCGTAGAATCTCGTACACGTCGGGGCGGAGGTTGATGGTGGCGGTTTGCATTTTGTAATGATTTGTAAAAGATAAAATCCATACTTGTTTTTAAGAAGCCAGGCTCAAAGCCACTTCCAAGTATTCCCGAATTGCCTCACGGATATTCTCTAATGCCTCTTCTTTCGTATCACCTTGAGACCAGCATCCAGGCAATCCCGGACACCATGCCGCATAGCTTGAATCTTCGTAACGGGGGCAGATACTATATTTCATGGCGCGAAAAAGTGTGTGAGATATTTTGTAGATTCAGTGTTTATGCGCTTGGTACCAATTCAACAATCTGTGTCAGTGTCTTCTTCTCACCTTCCAACATTTCCCAATCAATGAAATCCGATTCAACTGGGTAACCGTGTTTATCAGGAATTGCGCCATTATCCCATTGTTGTTCAAACTCTTGAAAGCCGCATCCGTACTTCTCTTCAAAGACGAGAATATCACGGCTGTACCGCTCTAAGGTTGAAATCACGCCCTGCAAAAGAAGGTCGGTTGCTTTCTCTCGAAGTGCTGTTTCACCGTAGGAGCGGCGTAGAATCTCGTACACGTCTGGGCGGAGGTTGATGGATGGTGTCATTATTTTTACCAAGGAGTAAATTTAGGTAGTATCTGTTTGTTATTTTCCCCAATAATTTTCAACTGATTGACAACGGCTTGATAGTCTTCTCGTGAGCGCACTTGTGCAAATTTTGAAGCAATTTGTTCTTCTTGCTGCTGGTCAAGGAAAGGGCGACAGATGGTAAAGACTTGGTGATAATGAGTGATCGCAGAGTTAATATATCCAACTTTATAGATTGATATAGTATTGATAGTTAGGCAAAATGAAGCTGTTACTACTAGGACAATTAAATGTCTTTTCAAATTCTTCTTATGCTGTAACAATTTTTCTTTGTTTTGGCTCACTTTGGATTCTAAGCGCTTAAGATAGAGTTTCTTATCCTCATTAGATAATAGATTTATTTTTTGTTCACTTGACTCAAATTTATCCTCAAAATCAGTTTTATATTTCATGTCTCTATATTCCAATATTGCCTGCAAAGATGTTAGAACAACCACAATAGACATTCCGCCAAATAAAAATTGAGCAATAACTTTGCTATCTCCTTCATGAAAACCTTGTGCAATTTGGGCATAAATATCATTACGATACGAGCCTATACCCCATGAAGCTATGTTGAGGACAAGGTTTTGACCAGATGCTAAGATTGGCTTTAGTACATTTTCCCACACGCCGCTTCCAATCGCTCCAAGGACGATAGCACCTGTGATGTTAATACACCACTTGAGATATTTATTCGCTTGGATTTTAGCCCACAAAGGGCGAATTACGTTATTCATAGACCTTAAAATCAGCGTCGGTAAAAATTTGATATTTTCATCACTTCCAAGTATTCTCGAATCGCCTCGCGGATATTCTCTAATGCTTCTTCCTTCGTATCGCCCTCAAGACCAGCATCCGGGCAGTCCCGGACACCATGCCGCATAGCTCGAATCTTCATAACGGAGGCAGATAGTGTATTTTATACAGCAAGTATCATGGAATGAAGTTGTGAAAGCAGCCCGCGAATATCAGCATGAATATCTTGGGGGTCGCAAAAGGCGATAATTTCATCATTCGAGAAAGAGATAGGCAAACCTCGTTGCCGTAACTCTTTGCCGACATCAGACAACAACCTTCCTCCATCGCACAGCGCAAAACTGTTTTCAGAGGAGTTCCATCGCTCTAAAAAAGTGGTTTTTAGAGGGGTTGAATGTTGCCCCAATTTCATAAGTTGTTTCGCCATCATAGCAAATAACTTGCTGGCAAGTTCTTGACTATATTCATCACTCGGCAAGGAAATATCAAGGTCTTTCAAGATATTGCGAATTTCTTTTGTGCGAACTAAAGAGTAATTGATGATGTTGTGTTCCAAAAACCGCTTCAAAACTGAATCCTGCTGCCTATCGGCTAATTCTTGCATCAGAGTTCCAATGCTCAAGTCTTGCGCAAGAGCCGCGTATGTACTTGCTTCCATCCGTGCTTGCAGGAGTTTTTGTATTGCATTGGGAATACAAAGATAATTCTCAATTTGTCGCCGAGACCAATAAACAAGACGTTCAGGGTGCTTGCTGAAATAGTCTTCTCGTAAAGTTTGGATTTCTTCATTGGAAGTTTCATCATGGTCAAGCACCATGACAAGAGGTGTTTGGGATAATCCTAATTCCTCAACTAATTTTAGTACCTTGAATCGTTCGCCTTTGCCACCCATTGGGACAAACTGCACATTGAACGCATTCACGCTTTTCGCAAACCCGAGCCGTTTGGCGAAGTGCAACAGATATTTCTCGTCGCTCTCACCCTCCACAAACACATAGACTTTCGGCTTTCCCGAAAGAATAGTGTTGGACAGGGTGAAGCCTAGCATTTCTGCGGCTCTGATAATTTCGCTGCGCTCGGCAACAGAGCGAATAACGCTTCCTTTTTCTTCGGGACGATAGACGACCGTAAAAAGGTCTTCCGGCGCAAGAGCATCAATAAAGGCGATGTTGTGTGTGGTGATAAAAAACTGCGTTTGTTGGGAAAGTTGTTTCAAAATGCGCACAAAATCTCGCACGAGCGCGGGGTGCATATGCACGTCGGGTTCGTCCATGAGGACAACGCTGGGTTTGAGCAGCAAAAGATTCGCCGTCAAAACCAGTAAATTCTGCATTCCTAAGCCCACATCTGCCGCGTCGTACTGTGCCTCAATGCTGTGTCCGTTCACGGGAATATCTTCAGCAAGGACAAATTCAAAAACACCTTCATCAGTATTTAAGCGCACATCCACGCTTTTGATTTCGGGAAACGCTATTTTTAACTGCTCAGTAAGTTCGCTGAACGTGTCGGGGTCGCTTTGCTTGAGGTAGAATAATCGCCCGCGAATATTCGAGATTTCCGCACGTTCATTCATTATCTCATTTTTTGAACGAAATGGCTCTTTGAAAGGAACGAAGTGTTGCGCATCAAGGAAGATGGGATGACCAAATGCAGCATAAAAATCCGCACTCAGCAAACGAGACCTGAGAATGTTGAGATTTAATTCTTCTTCTCGACTCTGAAACAATGCTGGTAACGGGTTAATAAATGAGTGAGCTTTACCATTAACTGTTTGCCCCTTTTCAATTCCCCAACTTTGTGAAAATTTTACATTTGCGAATGATAATTCACTAAGAAACTGTTCATTCTGGTAAAGGCGATTAAACTCAGTATTCACCGTGCTTTCGGCTAATATCATTTGCTCCCATTCTTCCGTATCAAACTGAATACCAAGACCAATAGACCAATCGCCCGTATTTTGCAGGCGATATGCCAGTTGTCGCGCATGAAAAGGCGAGGGTTGGGGAACAAAATGTTTATCAAGCCGCATGACCATTGCCATAGCCTGCAAAACACTCGTCTTCCCAGAGTTGTTCGCCCCGACAAACACGTTCAAACCCGCATTACAGCGAAATTCTTGATTGGCAAGTCGTTTGAAATTGGTAAATGTTACGCTTTTGATTTTCATAGTGTCGTCAATGGTTATTGTACGCCGCAATCCTTCGCTTTTGCGCCAAAACCTCTTTCAGGATTGGCAAGGCAACTAATTCATAAATGCACTATTGCGCACGCACCACACCGCCCACAACCGCATAAAATCCCGCTTTTCCGCCACTCTGCACCGCAGACCAATTTGTCAAATCAAACGAGCCGTTGCCTTGCGCGGAGCCTGGAATCAGATACGAGCGGACGGCTTGATTGCTGCGATTCCAGACAAGCGGCTTTCCGGCAACACATTCTTCCGGCGCACTTTCCACGCCATTTTGCCAGAGAAAATATGCCGTGCCGCTTCCAAATACTGTCGCTTTACCATCGGCAGCAATCGCAACAGCCGTGCGTTCTTCCACGCCGATACCACGCACAGGAGCGCCAAGTGCGGTGTCCTTCACCGTTCTTGCCATAAACGTCAAATGCCGCCCGATGCGTTCGGGATTGTCGTAATGCGTGTCAGTAAGCGTATTGGTCAGGAAAGGCATCGCCAAAAAGTCATTCCGCCCAATGGCGATGCGGACATCGAAGGGATTCGCCAGCGCCTCTTCGGAGCGA
>JAAFHM010000076.1:4966-13946 GCA_013298375.1 Ignavibacteria bacterium
AGCGAATTGTTCCTTGAAGAGCGCTAAAATATAAGCGCCCTAGAATAGCACAGCCCGCACTCGTACCACCAATAGGAATTTTTTTCACATTCGCCAAGTAGTTGATTGCCTCATGCAATCGGGTGTTGCGCCAAAAATTCACATAATCTGCTTGGTCTCCTCCGGCAATAAAGAGCATTTCGGCATTGCGGACACGGCGCTCTATTTCTGGGTTGTTGGCGAGGTCACGTGAGTTGATGCGGTATGTTTCCACAGAATTGACTTTTGCGCCCAAGCTAAAAAGATAGTCGTTATAGCCCGTGCTTCCACTTGCGCGAATAATCACAACATCGCCGCCCCCAGCCCGCTCCAACATCCATCGCATTGCATTATCCACGTCGGTACTTCCACCCATGAGAACTGTTCCCGCTTGCGTTGTGCCTTGCACATCGGCAGTATCGCCCGTCAGACCTAGCCAAATGGGTGTAGCTGGTGGCGATGGTGGGTTGAGGACTGGTGGCGATGGTTGCTGGCAAGCAAGTAACCACGCGCTTGCGATAACGACACACGTCGTGAGAAAGAGGATGCGGCTCTTCATAGTACAGGTAAAATGAGGTGAAAAATTATTGACGAAATGCGTTACTCAAGATATTTTTTGAGCCACGACAGCACTTCTTGGTAGAAATAACGGCTGTCTTCGCCTTTGAGTATCCAGTGGTTAGCATCGGGAAAAACCATGAGTTTGCTCGGAATTTGAAGTCGCTGCAAGACGCTCCAATTCTCTATGGTCTGATTAATCGGAACGCGGAAATCATTTTCACCAACGGTCAGCAGAATCGGGGTTTTAAAGTTTTTTGCCAAGCGAATCGGGTTCTGCTCGCGCCAGACTTTGCCCTGCTCCCAGACAGGACCGCCAGCATTAACTTCGCGGTGATAAATTGCGTCACTTGTTCCCCACTGCGATTCTACGTTAATCAAGCCTGCGTGAGAAATAAGGCATTTGTAGCGCGTCGTGGTGGCTTGCATCCAATTTGCCAAATGCCCGCCATAACTGGCTCCACCACAGGCTTGGCGCGTAGCATCAATAAACCCAAAACGCTTGATAGCTTCGTCGGCAGCCTCGTTGATTTCGCTGGCGGGTGTAATGAAAGGATCGCCCTGAATGTCTTGAGCAAATTTTTCGCCGAAGCCTGTCGAACCCGTATAATTCGTCAGAAGTACGATGTAGCCAGGCTGCGCAAGCAAATGATAATTCCAGCGCAAGCCGTAAGAATCGCGGTACATAATCTGTGGACCACCGTGCATCAAGACGAGAAGCGGATATTTTTTCTTTTCGTCAAATGCAGGGGGCAAAGCAATCATGCTATGAATTGGCTTCCCGCCTTTGCTTGTGAAGGTAAAATGGCGGACAGGCTGCCAATCAATCGCTTTTACGGCTTCTGCATTGAAGTCCGTGAGAGTATTCATGCGCTTTCCGGCAACGTCAACGCGAACAATTTCATTCGGTGAAACGGCAGTTTCGTATTGCGCAATGAGCGTCGTCGCCTTATCACCACCAATGCTAAAGCCATTGAAACAACCCGATGTTTGCTCCATCACGGTCTGTACTTTCTCGCCCGTAGCAGTCATGCTGTACAACCTCACCAAACCTGCATCTTCAGCCGTCCAGTAGATAGTGCTGCCATCGGGCGACAAGGCGAAATCCCCCACAGAGCGGTCTGAGTTGGGCGCAAGGATCGTTCTTTCGCCGTTTTCAGGGTTGATGATCGCAATACGGGTCAGATTATAGACTTTATCGTTGTTGGGGTTGAAGGAGCAATATAAGCGCCCATTAGCGGAGAACTCCGCCCCGCCATAACTGTCGCGTCCTTTGGTAATTTGCTTGGGTTCGCCACCGCTTGCCGGAACACTCCAAAGGTGATAGGAGGCTTCTGCGTAGGCGGCTTTGTTGCGTTCAATCGTGGCGGTAAAAATAATGGATTGTCCGTCAGGCGACCACGTGGGCTGGAGGTCATAACCACTATTGCCCGGAACACCCGCGAAGCCTGCTTGTTTTACAAGATTGGTATTGGCGAGAATATCTTTTGGCGTTGAAGGTTTAGCCAAGGAATTTTCATCGAAGGGCATTACAAAGACGTGTGCTTGCATATCGTCCAGCCAATGATCCCATTGGCGAATGGGGAACGACTCATAGACGCGGACTTTATATTTGCGGGCTTTGCGCTCGGCGGCAATTTTTTTATTAGCCTCGTCGTCGGCAGCACCCGGATAGACATTGCTTTGAAAAAGAATCGCCTTACCGTCGGAGCGCCATTCGGGAGATGATACGCCCGTCGAAAGGGTCGTAAGCCTCACCGCTTCTCCACCCTCGGCAATATTGAGCAGATAAAGTTGGCTCATTTCGTCATTTTCGCGCTTGGCGGCAAACAGAATCTTTTTGCTGTCGGGACTCCATGCTATGCCGCTTTCACCACCTTTGGTCGAGGTAATGCGCCGCGCTTTTTTGCTGCCATCGGCAGGGACAAGCCAAAGATCGGTGCTTTGCTCTTTATCGTCGTAACTTGGCTCTGTGAGCGGGAAAACGACCAATTTCCCATCGAGACTGACCACCGGAGCGCCAACACGCTTCATCAGCCACATCGTTTCGTGCGTGATGGGCTGTCTAGCGGCTATCGGACTTGCCGGAGTGCTTGTTACTTTGGTTTGGCTGAACAGACTTGCCGAAGCAAGCAAGAGCGAGAGCGTCAAGACGAAAAAACGGCGGTTCATAATCGTTGGTATTGGTTGTGGAGAGGATAGAAACTTATTATGCGTGGGGGCGTAAACGTGTGTTCTGGGGCGAGGAAGTAGCTTTAGCGCTTGTTTTGAGCGGTTTGCATGGTTGCTAGTTTTGCCAAGCGACGGCGGAGAAAATTCACGAATATCAGCAAAATCAGCGATGCCGTGACAAAAATCCAGCCGCAGAGATTGAGCAGAGCGTTCTCCGATATAATTCCCGAAACGAAGAATACGGCAGCAGCAGAAAGGTTGCTTGCAATGAGAATATAAAAGGCTTTGACCATGATGGAAAAGGATAGTTTACGTTGAAAAAGGTAGAAGATAATTTGAGAAATGCGCAATGATGCGTATCTTGCCGAGCAGGAATGCGCAGTGAAACAACTCGCAAAATACACACGAAAATTCAAATTCTTGAGAGGAATTTCACCATGCCTACGAATTGGCATAAAACAGCTTTGGATACCCGTTTTTTACGGCGCTATGGGCAAATCCTGAGCGCTATTGCTCTTGTTGCCATCCTCGCAGTAAGTTGCGACGGGGGGTTGCGTCCGCCTGAAATTCCGCCCGTGACCAGCATTTCCGGTACAATCCGCTACCTTGGCGGCAAGGCAAGTTGGCCCCGCCGCGATAGTGTCTGGACAGTGCGCGTGGTAGGCTTTCGCCAATTTCCGCCTCGTGATTTAATTGGCGATATTTTTCAAGGACGTGCCTTTTTCACCCCTGCCGCCTTACAACTGGACAGCACATTACCGCTTTTTGCCGATTCAGCGCGGTATTCGTTGGTGTTTGGCGATTCGATTCCTACGAGTATTCAGTATTTGAGCGTTGCGATGCTGATTGATACGGCGCGGCTGCTTCAAACCAGTGGCTGGCGCGTTATCGGGGTTTATGCGGCAAATGGCAATCAGCGCGAACCTTCGACAATTCCTATTACTCGCGGCAGAGACCATCAAGCAAATATTACGGTTGATTTTAAGAACCCGCCTCCACAGCCGTTTTGAACCAATCTTACGTTATACTTCACTTGTATCTCCAACCCCAATTTTAACAATGTCTATGGAACTCCGTATTGACAATTTGACCAAAACGTATCCCAATGGAACGCAAGCATTAAAGGGCGTTTCACTGACTTTGGGACAAGGAATGTTCGGGCTTTTGGGACCGAATGGCGCTGGAAAATCTTCCCTCATGCGAACGCTTGCCACACTCCAAGAAGCCGATTCTGGTTCGGCAACACTCACAACAGATGACGGCGACATCAATGTTCTCACGGACAAAGATGCCGTCCGCAGGACGCTTGGGTACTTGCCGCAGGAATTTGGTGTTTATCCGAAAGTGCCTGCTGAAGAGATGCTCACGCACTTTGCGGCGCTCAAAGGACTCAGCAATGCCAAAGAGCGCAAAGAAACCGTTGAGTATCTGCTCAACATGACCAATCTTTGGGATGCCAGAAAAAAGAATTTGGGCGGATTTTCGGGTGGTATGCGCCAGCGATTCGGTATTGCGGTGGCGCTTTTGGGTAATCCGAAATTGATTATTGTGGACGAACCAACGGCAGGACTTGACCCCGCAGAGCGCAATCGCTTTCACAATGTTCTCGCGGAGGTTGGCGAGAAAAGTATCGTTATTCTTTCCACGCACATCGTCGAGGACGTGAGCGAACTTTGTAGCAATATGGCGATTATCAACAAGGGCGAAATTTTACTGCAAGGTGATCCGCAATTTGCGATGGAATCACTCCGTGGCTCCATTTGGAAAAAGACCATTGATAAACACGCACTAGCAGAGCATCAAGCAAAATTTCATGTGATTTCTAACCGCCTCGTTCTTGGCAAAACGCTTATCCACGTGCTTTCCGATGCGCAGCCCGAAGAAGGCTTCACCAGTGTTGAACCCGATTTGGAAGATGTTTATTTCTCCACCATCAATGCCAGCCAAGAAACGGCTGCATAAAAACGAAAGGAGAAATCGCTATGTTCGCAGAATTTTTTCGCTACGAAATCCGCTATAATCTTGCCAGACCCGTTACGTGGGTCTATTTTGGGATGATGGTTCTTTTCGGCGCAATGATTACCTCCTTTGCAGGAGGCGGCTTTGCTGATATTAACGTCTCCATTGGCGGCATGAATAGCGGTGGGATTGTGTATGTGAATGCCGCTACACCGATTGCCTTTGCCACGATTTTGGTTACGTCCATTATGGGCTTGAGCATTATTTCTTCGCTCTTTTCCACATCGGTGCAACGCGATTTCGAGACCAATTCGCACTCACTGTTTTACACTTCGCCGATTAGCAAAACAGGCTATTTGGGCGGGCGATTTGCGGCAGTCGTGCTGATAGTGCTGGTGATTATGTCGGGATGTTCGCTGGGGCTGATGATTCCTACGTTTATTCCGAATTTCCTCAAGCCGGAAAAGGTTGGTCCTTTTAACCTCGCATTCTATCTGCATCCGCTTTTTCTCTTTACTCTGCCGAATATCCTTTTTGCGGGCGGCTTGTTTTTTATGGTGAGTTCGCTGACGCGCAAAGCTAATGCGGCAAATTACTTAGCAACGTTTCTGCTTTTGGGATATTTGCTGGCAAGCAATCTTGTCCGAGACCTTGAAAATGAGACGGCGGCTTCACTTCTCGACCCATTTGGACTTATTACCTACGGCATTGCCACGCGCTATTGGACGGCGGTGGAGCGCAATACCACGCTCTTACAACTTGCGGGAACGGTGCTGGCAAATAGGGCTATCTGGCTGGCTGCGGGAGTAGCATTTGCGGCATTTGCATATAATCGCTTCAAATTTCAACACGTCGTGCCGGAAAAGCACAAAAAGGCGGATTCCGATGCCGCGCCCGAAGGCAGTACGTTCACTCTGGCTCTTCCTCATGCTACACGCGATTTTTCCTCTGCCTCGATTTGGCGAGTCTTTGCGACGTTTGTGAAGGTGTATGTGCGAGGTATTGTGCGCGAAAAGTCGTTTTTAGGCATTATTCTCGGTATGACGGTATTTCTCATTATTCTCCTGCGCAATGTCGGTTCGATTTACGGCACCGAGACCTATCCCGTAACCTACAACGTGCTTGAAATCTTGATTGGCAGCCTGTCGCTGTATCTGCTCTACATCATCACGTATTACGCGGGAGATTTGGTTTTCCATGAGCGCGAGATGAAGGTGGACACTATCACCGACACACTTCCTGTGCCGACGTGGGTGCTATTTGTGGCGAAATTAGCGGCACTGGCGCTGGTGATAGCAATGTTCTGTGCGGCGCTGATACCGATTGGCATGATAACGCAAGTTTCCAACGGCTACACGAACTTTGAAGTGGGTTTGTATGTGAAGGAAATTTTCGGCTTGCGCTACCTTGAATTTGTGATGATTGCTGCTTTGGCGCTCTTTGTGCATACGATTGCCAATAACAAATATGTGGGCTATATCGTTATCGGTATTTACTATATGGCAATGAGTTTTGGTTCCCGCTTGGGCATTGAGCATAATTTGTGGAAATACGGCTCCGACCCCGGAATTACCTACTCCGATATGAATGAGTACGGGCATTTTCTCGCGCCATTTTTCTGGTACAAACTCTACTGGGGCGCTTGTGCGCTGCTGTTGGCTGCCATCACGTATCTGCTCTGGGTGCGCGGTACGGAAAGCGACTGGACGACAAGGCTCACCTTGCTCAAAAGCCGCTTCACAAGCCGCACGGGGGCGTTTATTGGTGCGAGTGCGCTTCTTTTTGGCAGCACGGGCGGATGGATTTTTTACAACAACAATGTTCTCAATACTTACCGCACCGAGAAGGAAACAACGCTCTTGCAGGTAGATTACGAGAAAAATTTCAAGAAGTATGAGCGCCTCGTACAGCCCAAAATCACGGATGTTCGCGTGGAAGCGGATATTTTTCCCGCCGAGCGCAATATGGTTATTCGCGGGCGATACATCCTCGAAAACAAGTCTGGGGAAGTGATTCAGGAGATTCACGTCAATACGCCGAACGAGTACAAATCCCGCGAAATGACGCTGGCATTCTCTCGCCCCGCGACCGTCAAACTTGCCGATAAACGGCTTGGTTACTACATCTACACGCTAGCCGCACCCTTACAGCCCAAGGACACCTTGACGTTGAATTTCGTCTCCAGTGTGCAATCACGCGGCTTCTCGGAAAGCGAGTCCGGCGGTGAAAATGTCCGCATTGCCAAGAACGGCACATTTGTTACCAACGACACCTACTTACCGTCCTTTGGCTATGAGCCTGCGGGAGAAATGACCGACAAAGACGAGCGCAAGAAATATGGCTTGCCGACTCGCCCCGAAGGATTGCCACCCGCAAGTTCCGAATTTCACCGCAGGCGCAATCTTTTTAACCGTGATGCTGACTGGGTAAATTTTGAAGCCATTCTCAGCACCAGTCCTGACCAAATCGCTATTGCGCCCGGATATTTGCAAAAAACGTGGGAACAAAACGGACGCAAATACTTCCACTACACGATGGACTCGAAAATGGCGCACTTTTTCGCGCTTATTTCGGGACGATTTGAAGTGAAGCGCGATGTGTGGTTTGATTCCTTGCAAAATCGCCCCGTCAATATCGAAGTATTTTACCACAAAGCGCATGAATACAACGTTTTGACGATGATTGATGCAACAAAAAAATCACTCGCTTACTACACCAAAAACTTCGGACCATACCAGCACAAACAACTCCGTATCATCGAATTTCCACGCTTTTCTGCCTTCGCACAGTCCTTTCCCAATACCGTTCCCTACTCCGAAAGCATCGGTTTTATCGCACGGGTGAAGGATGAGGAAGAGGATATTAACTATCCATTCTATGTTACGGCGCATGAAGTGGCGCACCAGTGGTGGGGACATCAAGTAATCGGCGGTTTCGTGGAGGGGTCGCAGGTCATGTCGGAGACGATGGCGCAGTATTCGGCACTGATGGTGATGGAAAAAGAATATGGCAAAGAAAAAATGCGGCGTTTTTTGAAGTACGAATTGGACGATTACCTGTCGGGGCGCGGCTTTGCGACGCAGGAGCGCCCGCTTGCAAAAATTGCCCTTGGCGACCAGCATATTCACTACAACAAAGGTTCGCTGGTGATGTATTCGCTGCGGGATTATATCGGCGAAGACCGCTTAAATGCTGCTCTCAAAGGCTATGTCGAAAAAGTGCGTTTTCAAGAATCACCGTTTACAACGTGTGAAGAGTTTATTGCTGCGCTACGCCCTGCTGTGCCGGATTCGCTGCAATACCTTATCACTGACCTTTTTGAAACGATTACGCTCTACAACAACCGCGCCGTGAAAGCAGTAGCCAAGCCGGAAGCAAACGGGATGTATGCTCTCACGCTCACGCTGGATTGCCAAAAAGTCCGCGCTGACAGCGTTGGGAATGAGAAGGATGCTTTGCTGAATGATTGGGTGGACATTGGTGTTTTTGGGAAAACCAAAGGCAAGAGCGGCAAAGAGCGCGACACGTTATTGCTTACGGAGCGTCATCAAATCAAGCGTGGTGAGCAGACCTTCACCCTGCGGGTGCGCGGAGAACCCAAGAAAGCGGGCATTGACCCACAGAGTAAACTTCTCGACCGCAAGCCATCGGATAATCTGAAGGATGTGGAAATTCAGAAGTGATAACTGGAGACAGCATCATAAAAACGTAAAAAGCGCAGAAACACGTGGTTTCTGCGCCTTTTTTTTGGAATTTGGTAAGCGAACGAAAGTCGTACACGTGAGGCGCTAACTACGTTCGCACTCCCGTTGGATGACGCATCCGCTCCTCACGTAATGACATTGGCACTAGAGAGCGATTGCACCGCTAGACCGCTCTACGCCTTGTGCAGAAGGCAGTGCTGCGTTGCCTACGGAAGCGTTTTTCTCACAAAAATATTGATGTTCGCAAAAAAATATTTTTCACCCAAAACACCCTCTTCACCTCTTTATTACGTGATTCCTCCATTTTTTTATCTGTTGCAACGCATATTGTAACGGGAAAAACGTGACAAGCGACACTAGCGCTGCCAAACGAAATATCGTATTTTTGCACTGCGTTGGTTCCCTCTTTTATGCCAATGGTTCGTGTTGTTCAACTATTGTTCCTTTTGCTATGACGAAAAAACAGCGACAAGACCTCACCGTACTCATGATGCTGCGCGGTATGGAAGAAATAATGCAACAAAAAATGTTGCAAACTGTGGAGACACAAACACCTGCCCCCCCCCCCC
>JAAFHM010000103.1 GCA_013298375.1 Ignavibacteria bacterium
TATTGAAACGCTCAAACTTTTGGAAAAAAGAAAGCTCAGTAACGAACTGCATGGCGGTTTTTGCCGTCGGCTTGGCGCTAATCTGCACAATAGCGTAATTTCCCTCTATAATCTGCACCGTGCCTTCAAATCCGGGAAAAATCTCTGCTTTGGGCTTAAAACCGATGATATACACCGTTCTGTCGCCCAATTGCTTGCGGTCGAGCATGGTGTATTGGTAGGAATCCAGTGCTGGTGCGCCAAGCGGTGTCGAAAGTCGCGTACCGTTGACCGTGAGTACGGGGTCGGTAAAATCAAAAAATTCATCAAAAACAAGTGTGTTACTTTCGGCAGGAATATTGGCAGTTTGACGGCGTTGCAAAATAGTTTTGCGCGTGAAAAGACTTGGTGTGTACTGCTTTTCAACACGTGTGAAGGTTTCTAATTGGGCGTTTTTCATTCTTTCCACCTGCGCTTGCCGTTCCTTGCTCAGAAAAAATGACAGTCCTTTGGGAACAGCAATATCAAATGCCGTTTTGGAATAGACCAGCCCCGACGACGAGCGCAATTTTGACCGATTTGCGTCCTTATTCGCAATCGCGCGGCGAACAATTTCCGCCGCCGACACCTCCGCAATCACGTCCACCGCACCCAATTTCACAATGGCGGGAAGAAGTTCCACGCGCACGGGGCTTACACCTTCTTTGGCTTCAAGCGTGATTTCAAGAGCTTCGTAGCCCAAAGAGCGAACAAGCGCTTTGTACGAACCTTGCGGCAGGGGCAATCGAAATTTACCGTCTTTGCCCGTGTATGTACCGCGATTGGTACCTTGCGCCCGCACAGATGCGGCAACGACGGGTTCACCGGTTTGTTTGTTTACGACAATGCCCTCAGTGGGAATAAGCGGGGAAGCGGTTTCTTGGGCGATTGCCTCCGAATATGCGAAAGAAGCAACAAGAAAAAAATAGGCAAAGTAATAACGCATGAAGAAGAAAAGTGGTGGAGGAAGAAGCGTGGAGAAAATCAGCGCGAAAAATCAATATACATGAGCCATGAAAAATATACCGCGAGCACAATACCCGCAAGCATCAGCAATGCACCAACAATTCCATACACGAGAATGCGCCAATCATCGGCATAACCGGAAAAAGGGTTATGCGTGAAAATATGCTTCAGCACGTGCCGAAGACCGCCTTCATTAAAAAAATCCTCCGGCGAAAGCGCACGTCCCGATAGCGTACCGGAGCGCAACACGGCAAGTACGCCGATAAGGATGAGGAACATTGCGGTAATGAGCATATTCTTGTGGGAATTTCTGCATAACAAATTACGACAATAGCCTCCGTGCGGAGCCTTGTATTTGCTTGCCTTTAGCGGGATTTGATGGTGATGATTCGGAGCGGTTAATGCGGAACTGCCCGATAAGTTGCTGTAATTCTTCTGCCTGCGATTGCAGTCCCGATGCGCTTCCGGCGATATTTCCAACATTTTGCGCCGCCTCTTCGATAACATCGGCAATGGAACTGACGCTTTCTGCCATCATGTTGCTCGTGGTGGCTTGTTCTTCGCTAGCGGTGGCAAGTTGGGACATTACGTCCGAAACACGCTCGGTGCGCTGCAAAATCGCCGAAAACGCCTCCGATGTGCGGTTGAGCGCTTGCTGTCCGTCTTCGACGAGTCGCGTACCGGTTTTCATTGCGCCAACGGCTTCACCGGTTTCTTTTTGAATAATTTTAATCGTATTCGAGATTTCCTTTGTTGCTTTTTGGGTTCGCTCGGCGAGTTTGCGGACTTCATCGGCAACGACCGCAAAACCGCGCCCTGCGTCGCCAGCGCGTGCGGCTTCGATAGCGGCGTTCAGCGCCAGAAGGTTCGTTTGGTCGGCAATTTCATCAATCACCTGAATAATTTCCCCAATTTGTTCGCTGGAATTCCCCAAAGCGCTGATTTTATCGGCACTCTGAATCACAACATTAGAAATGCTGCGAGCATTTTCTATCATGCTCCGCATAGCGGTATTTCCTTGTTGCGCATCATCGTTTGCCAGCGATGCCTCGTGCGCTGCAAGCGAGGTTTGTTGCGTGGTCTGCTCGATTGTCGCCGACATTTCTTCAACGGCACTGGCAACGTGTCCGGCTTGCGAGGATTGTTTTTGCGACGACGATGTTAAGCCCTCGGTAGCGCTTGAAATCTCGCTTGCCGCATATACGGTGCGGTCAGCGCTGTCCGCAACACGGGCAAGCATCGCTTCGACGTTTTCAATGGTTTGATTCAGCGCGTGTGCGAGTTTGCCGATGTCGTCGTCGGACTGCTCCGGCACACGTACCGTAAAATCACCATCGGCAACGCGACTGATGTGCCGAAGTAAGGTTTCAACGCTTTTTGCAAGATATTCTTTTTGCGATTCGGCGCGGGCGAGGTCTTCGGCTGCGCGGCGCTCTGCTTCTGCTTTGAGTTCTTCGAGTTTGTGATAATCTGCTTGCGCTTTACGTTCGGATTCGGCGCGGGTCTGGGCGAGAAGTTGAGTCGTTTCGTCTTTACCGAGTTCGCTTTGAGCGCTAATGGCATTCATGAAGATGATTAAAAAAATTGCTGAAGTGAGCGTAACATACATCATGGATGTACCTTCCGGCAATCCTTTGGGCATAGTAACAAGAGCGTTCATGTCAATCATAAACAACATAACCACCAAAAGTAAAACCGTAATACCAACAACTCTACCAAACTTGAAGCCGCCAAGATTAAACGCTAAAAGCGGCGCGGGAAGGAAGAAGTAATGAACATTCGATTTGATGCCACCATAGCTAAAAAAGAGCGCAATGACGACACCAATGTAGGTTGTTACGAGCAATGTGACCGGCAGTTTAATAGATGCAGTGCGCTTCATGACGAATGGATTGCAGAAACTGATGACAAACCCCAGAAAGAGAACAATATCCCCGATACCTCCACCGGCAAAAAGGAAGTCTTGAGCAATGCTCAGTAGCGATAGAATGGCAACGGTAAACGATATGCTTACCAGCAGTCGCGCACGGCGAAATTCGTCCGTATCATGGCGCAATGAATCAGGGATAAAGGAGAGAATAAATGACCGAAACATACGGTTTCCTTTCTGCCGCAGCCGTGGGCAGGTTGAAAATGGGAAGTGATAGATGTTTTTTTGCAAACTACAAAACTTCTCTCAAAAAAGCGAACGCAAAAACAAACGATTTTATGCGAGTTTGAAGGATATTACCGAAAAAAGTTGAAAAAAATATTTGCTTTTGGAAATCGAAAAAAGTACATTGAAATAAGACGACAACCAAAAACGTCTTGACAACAATCTCAATTTTTTCGCACAAACTTCGCCAATGACCAACTCTACCTTCCATAGCAACCTCGCTTCCTCCATGATGATGAATGCTTGCATGATGCCGCAAATGTGCTGCATGATGATGTGCTGCTATAATCCACACCGAAGGTGAGAATGTTGCTCTAATTTCAAGCTATCCCAAGTTACCAAGCCATTCCCCTTCAAAGCGGAATGGTTTTTTTTTGCCCGAATCCAATTTCTTGCTTTTCTCAAAACCATTTTTTTTCATCAAGGAGAATTTTTTATGAGCGTACAAACCGCACAAACCCCGACTAATGCTGCACAAACAGCAATTCCAAATGTTGTTCTTCGCTTGGGCGACACCGCACCAAACTTTACCGCCGAGACGACGCAGGGTCCGATTGATTTTCATGCGTGGTTGGGCGATAGCTGGGGCGTTCTGTTCTCGCATCCCGCCGATTACACGCCTGTCTGCACAACTGAACTTGGCACGACTGCCAAGTACAAACACCAATTCGATGCCCGCAATGTCAAAGTCATTGCACTCAGCGTTGACCCGCTTGAGAAGCATCATTCATGGATTCAGGACATCAACGAAACACAGCATACTACCGTCAATTTCCCGCTTATCGCCGACCCGGATCGCCAAGTAGCACTGCTGTACGGCATGATTCACCCCAACGCCTCGGAAAACGTCACCGTGCGCTCGGTACTCATCATCGGACCGGACAAAAAAATCAAACTTACCATCAACTATCCTGCTTCGACGGGACGCAACTTCCTCGAAATTCTTCGTGCTATTGATTCGCTCCAACTCACCGCAAACTACGGCGTAGCAACACCCGCAAACTGGCAACATGGCGACGATGTTGTGATTGTGCCTGCTGTGGCGGATGCGGACGTTCCCACGCGCTTCCCGAAAGGCGCTACCTATTTGAAGCCGTATTTGCGCATTACGCCGCAACCAAATTTGTAATTTTTTACCAGTCATTCACCAATTTTTTGGAGCCTCATCATGTCAGAATCCCGTCAAAATCTTGCTTCCAAGACACAACCGCTTGACATTCCCCTGCCGATTGTTCAATTCAGCCGCGCCGTCTATGTGGCGGTGTTGGTAACGGCATTTGCTCTCCAAACACCGCTTCTGACCACGATTCTTTTGGCAATCGTTGCTGCGGGTGTTTTGGGCGGTGTGCAGTGGAACATCATCAATAGAGCGGGGCGTTTGCTTCTGCAAAAGCGCATCAAATCTCGCACGGCTGTACCCTTGGAAGATGTGCGCCTTATTCGCTTCAATAACCTGATTGTCATTGGCTTGCTGGGGGCAGCGCAAGTGGCGTTCTGGGTTGCGAAAACGCCAGTTGTGGGCTGGGTTTTCGTGGGATTTATTGTAGCGGCGTGTGTGGCGGCGTTGTCGGGATATTGCGTGGGCTGTACGCTCTACTATCAGTTTAAGTTGCACAAATACAAGTTTTTAGGGGAAGCGTGAAAAAATTGTAGCGGTCGAGATAGTGAAAAATCTCGTCCGCTTCTGTATTTTTGCGCCCTCAGAGCATTTTCTTTTTCTCACTTTTTCTCATTACCTCAATGAAAGAACTTACCGTCAGCGACCTGAAAGCACTATTTGATGCCAAAGCAGATTTCCAGCTTATTGATGTCCGAGAACCGCATGAAATCGCCGTTGCGACGATTGGCGGCGAAAATATCCCGCTTGGCACGATTTTGCAAAACAGCGATAAAATTGCCAACGACAAACAAGTTGTGATTTACTGCCGTAGCGGAAAACGCAGTGGTGATGCGGTTTTAGCGCTAGAGCGCCAATTTGGTTTTGATAATCTCTACAACCTCAAAGGCGGCATTCTTGCCTATGCCGATGAAATTGACCAATCGCTTACGAAATATTAACCACTTCCAACTCATATTCTATGCCGTATCCAGAGCGCTTCGATAATTTTGAAACCAATGCCATTCGCCTTCAGAATGAACGCGCCGAGCGTGAACACTCGGTTCCGATTTACATGAGTTCCAGCTTCGTTTTCGAGGACGCGGAACAAGCACGGGCAATGTTTGCCGACGAAATTCCGGGCAATATCTACACCCGCTTTTCCAACCCCAACAACAGCGAATTTATTGAAAAACTCTGCGCTCTGGAAGGCACCGAAGACGGCATTGCAACAGCATCCGGCATGGCGGCGATGTGGTCGAGTTTAGCGGCGTTTTTGCGCACAGGCGACCATGTAGTCGCTTCGCGTTCACTCTTTGGTTCGACGCATCAAATTTTGACCATGTTGCTGCCACGCTGGGGAATTACGCACTCCTACGCCGATATTGACAAGCCAGAAGAATGGGAGGCACTTATTCAGCCGAATACCAAGATGATATTCGTCGAAACGCCCTCCAATCCAGCCTTGGACGTGGTTGATTTGGAGTGGCTCGGCAAACTCGCCCGCAAACACAACGTCCTGCTCAACGTGGATAATTGCTTTGCAACGCCGTATTTACAGAATCCTGCAAAGTATGGTGCAGATTTGGTGACGCACTCTGCCACCAAGTTTATTGACGGGCAGGGGCGTGCCATTGGCGGAGCCGTACTGGGCAGACGCGAACTCATCAAGGAAGTGCGCTTTTTTGCGCGGCATACGGGACCCGCTATGAGTCCTTTCAACGGATGGATTTTGTCGAAAAGCCTCGAAACACTGGCAGTGCGCATGGAACGCCACTGCCAAAGCGCACTGGCACTTGCGGAGCGCCTGCAATCGAACACGCACATTGCCTACGTGAAATACCCATTTTTACCCTCGCATCCGCAGTACGACTTGGCTCGGCGGCAAATGCGTTTGGGCGGCGGCGTAATAACGTTTGAACTCAAAGGCGGCATTGAGCAAGGACGGCGTTTTTTGAATGCGCTTGAAATGCTATCGCACACGGCAAATCTCGGCGATACCCGTACCATTGCGACGCATCCCGCCAGTACAACGCATTCCAAGTTGAAAGAAGAGGAGCGCCAAGCAGTGGGCATTACTCCGGGGCTGATTCGTATTTCGGTAGGATTGGAGCATATTGACGATATTGCGCGGGATATTGAGCAAGCGATTATTGCTTCGGCGTGAAGGGGAAGTTCGTTAAATTGCGTAAGCTAATCTACCGTTATGCCATTGACCGAACACTTCCGTCCCCCGAAAGCACGACAACATGATGTGCAAATACCATCATAGAAATTTTGTAACTGGTCGGGTACGCTTTCCCGTCCTACGCTTTCCTAAGCGTAGAACGGATTTCCCGGAGAACCCTTCAGGCAAAGAACACGTTCAATCATTACCGGGAAACCCGTGCGACGGCAGCGTTCTTGCACTCCTCAGCCGTCGGACGGGAAAACCTGACCAGTTACGAAATTTTTGCGGTTTGCTTGCTTGCTTCTTGATGACGCTATGCAGCATTGAAGCGGTTTCTCAAACATATTCTCCGGCGAGTTCCTTGCAGCCCGAGTACACCTTTGAGCATATTTCGCAAGAACAGGGGCTTTCCTTCAACACTGTGACCGCTTTCGCACAGGATAAACAAGGTTTTCTCTGGGTTGGCACTTTCGATGGATTAAATCGCTACGACGGTGTGAAGTTTAAGGTTTTTCGCCACACTGCGGGCGATGCCACGAAGAATATTCCGAACCAAATCCGTTTTCTCTATGCCGATAGAAACGATGAAATCTGGATTGTCAGCTACGACAATACCATTACCCGCTTTAATCCTTGCACCGAGAAGTTTTTGCCCATACGCTTGCTCCAAGAATCTGCTCAACAACCCACGCAGAAAAGCTCCGCACAGAAAAACTCTACGCAGAAAAGCCCCGCGCAAACAGCCTTGATGCCCTACATCATCGGCGGAATAACGGAAGATGCCGCCGGAACGCTTTGGATCAGCACGATGGATAATATCTATCAATTTAACCCCACCGTGCAAGCATTTGAGCCTTTTCCTAAAAAGCATTTTCCGCCTTCAAGCAACATCATCTTTAACGGTAGTTTTCTTTCCTACACGGATAAAACCTCACCCGCAGCAAAACCACGCCTCTGGACACGCATCCACGGTGGTCTGGCAGAAATTGATACCGACACAGCATCCGCAAGAATTAACCAAAGCAGCATCCGCACGTATTCGCTCACCGACATTGCGCTTGATAGCGCATCGTTTTTCGGGGGTTTGGTGCAAGATTCATCGGGATATCTGTGGTTCTCTGATAATGCGTACATATTTTGCTTTGATATTCGTTCTAAATCAGTCATTGCCCGATTTCCGCGTGAAACCTACCTCCGATTATCGCCGCTAAAAAACCCACCACCGCATGACTTTCGCTTTCGTGCGGGGATGTGTGCGCCCGATGGAACCTTGTGGTTCGGCACCGGGTATGCGGGAATCGTTGTTGTGCGCTATGACCGCGATCCTCGCAATGCCACTATGACACTGGTAAAAAATGACGAAGCGAATCCGCTCAGTTTGAGTGGGAACACCATCCGAGCATTTTTTGTCGATAGGTCAGGCGTGGTCTGGGTTGGCGGGGAGCCATTTGGTATCAACAAGTATTCACCTTCTAAGCAGAAATTTCAGATTTTTCGCCATTCCGCATTAAGCCCCAATACGCTGGCAAACAACTATGTGCGCGGTATTTGCCAGTTGAACGACGGAACGATATGGGTGGCAACACAATTCGGCGGTCTTTGCCGATATAATCCCAAAACCCGCACCTGGACACGCTTTCAGGACGATGCCACTGCAACAACTCCCAAGCACCACCGTTTGAAAACAAACCGCTTTTGGTCAGTTTTTGCCGACCACACAGGAACGCTTTGGGCAGGAACGCTTGGCAATGGGCTTCTACGCTACAACGCCCGAGACGACCGCTTTGAGCAGTCGCCACTTATGCCGGACAGTACCGTCGTGCAGGTCATTCAGGAAGACCGCGCAGGAAATCTACTTGTCGGAACACGAGCAAACACGCCGTACACAGGTGTGTTCGTTATTCCGCCTGACCGCCAGCCGAGCAGTGTGCGATTTTTCTCCACCAAAAATCCGCAGAGCAGCGATATTATGAGTGGGGATGTCGTCGCCATTCACGAAGACCGCTTGGGAACCTTGTGGGTGGGCGGTTTGCGTGAACTTTGGCTATTCGATACAAAAAGAGGGTTGCTCCGCGACCGCGCACCCGACCTGCTCCGTGCCGCAGGTGTGGAGCAATCTGTCGTTGGCAGTATTGTAACGGCAATCATGGAAGATCACGACGGAACACTCTGGATTTCCAGCAAAGGAGCGGGCTTGGCGCGATACGACCGAGCGCAAGACCGCTTTTTCTTTATCAATCAAAAGAGCGGGCTGCCGGATAATTCGTTGTATGCCGCGCTGGAAGACGGGCAAGGGAGATTCTGGATAAGCAGTGATGCAGGCTTGACGCTGTGGAACCGCGAGCAGAATACCTTTCGCACCTTCACAACCGCCGATGGGCTACAAGGACGCGAGTTTAACCGCGCCAGTTATTACAAAAGTGCCGATGGAACGATGTTTTTTGGCGGAACAAACGGCTTTAATGTTTTCCATCCCGATTCTCTACGCTTCAATCACACCCCACCACCGATTGCCCTGACGGGAATTCATATTTTTGCCGAAAGTATGTCGCTGGACAGCATCATTACTCGCCCTGTAAGCCATGATACCGACAAAAAAATACAAGAAACTATCACGCTCCGCCACGACCAAAACTTCATTACCTTCCATTTTGCAGGCTTGGATTTTCACGTCCCCGAACAAAACCAGTATGCGTATATGTTGGACGGTGTTGATAAAAACTGGATTGCTTGCGGAACAAGACGTGAAGCGGTGTACACGAGTCTTGAGCATGGAGAATACGTCTTCCGCGTCCGCGCTGCCAATAACGATGGCGTGTGGAATATGGCGGGTTTGCAGCTTCGCGTGGTGATTTTGCCGCCCTGGTGGGCAACGTGGTGGTTTCGCAGTATTCTGGCACTTTCTTGTATTGGTGCGCTTTTGGGGATTGTGCAGACGTATCGCCGCCGGATAGCACGTTTGCAGGCACATCGGCGAGAACTCCTTTTGCATATCGAAGAGCGCAAACGGGCGGAAGATGAAATGACCCGCTCCGAAGCCAAATTCCGTGCGCTCTTCGAGACTTCGCCGCTTGGTATGGTGTTGTGGGAGTTTAGCGGGCGCATTCTGCAAGCAAATACGGCATTTGAACAGCTTTCCGGTTATTCGGCTCTGGAGGCAGAACCTCTCAACATCTGGTATTTGCTGGGCGGAGAGGCAAATGCCGCTATTATTCGTTATTCGCTTGAGCAACGCAACGCTTTTGGTCCGATTGAACAGAATTTTACGCCCAAGAACGGCGAAAAATGCTCCGTTGTGCTGTACGGCATTACTCTTCAACGGACAACCAACGACGATGCTGGATCACCAATGCGCATTTGGACGGTCATGGAGGATATTACCGAGCGCAAACGCTCACTGGATGCGATGCTCCGATATCAGCTCAACCCGCATTTTATGTTTAACGTCTTGAACTCGGTCAACGCGCTCATGGGCGAGAATCAGCGCAATGCCAAGCGTATGATCATACAGTTTTCAAGCCTTCTTCGGCATACACTCGTGGCAAGCAGCAAGCAAACCGCACCGCTTGGCGACGAAATCGAAGCCGTCCAGCACTATCTCGCTATCGAAAAACTGCGTTTTGAAGACCGCTTGGATGCAAGCATTGATGCCGAGCGTGACACACTTGGGCTAAATGTTGCCGTGTTTTTGGTGCAGCCACTGGTGGAAAATGCCGTCAAATATGGGATGCAGACCATCACCGACCAGACGCTACGCCTCATGGTTTCGAGTAGTTTGCAAGGCGAATTTCTTGTTATCGACGTAGCAAATACGGGCGTATGGGTGGAGGCACGGGCTTCGGAGAATTTGCGCAACGGCGCGGCGCTTGTCAAGCAACGCAGTACAGGCATTGGGCTAGAAAATTTGCGGAAGCGCCTTGAACAGCTTTATCCAAGCGGACATACGATGAATATTTTCCACGAACAAGGAATGGTGCGAGTTCAGATTCGTATTCGTGTGCAGGAATTGTCGGGAAGATAGCTCATTATTCACCATTCACCATCATCAAAACAATGACCATAAACCCTCATACAATCAATGCTCTCATCGTTGACGACGAGCGTTTGGCGCGTTTAGAACTGCGTCAAGCATTATCGGAATTTTCCGACCGTGTGAGTGTCATCGGCGAAGCAAGTTCAAAGCGCGAGGCGGTAGATTTTATCACGTCTCCACCGAATGGAGTACGCCCAGAGGTGATATTTCTCGACATCAATATGCCACAAGGTTCGGGGTTTGATGTGCTGGAGGAGATTGATTACGAAGGCAGTACGCCTGTGCAGATTGTGTTCGTTACTGCCTACGACGAATACGCCGTCCGCGCCTTTGCGGTCAACGCGCTTGATTATCTGCTCAAGCCAATCGACCCCGACCGCTTAGAGCGTACGATTGAGCGGCTTTGGAAGGTCTTGGGAAAAGAAGGACGCGCCGCCACGTACATTCCGCAGGAAGAACCTGCCCAGCAAGAAAGCCCACAAGCCGCACCAAGTCTGACATTGGAGGATTATATTTTTGTTACGTTAGGCAAGCAACGCCGTTTTGTGCCAGTGCCAGAGATAGTCTGCATCACTGCTAACGATAATTATAGCGAAATCTGGCTTCCCGACGGCAAACGTGCGATGATGCTCCGCACGATGAATGAATGGGAAGCTATTCTGCCAGGGTCTGATTTTCTGCGCATTCATCGCGGAACAATTATTAACCGCTCTTACCTTGATGCTTCGCGCCCTTTTGAGCCAACGGGTGGGAGCGCAGCATTCGTCTATCTGCGGGATATAGACGAGCCGTTTGCCATTAGCCGACGATCGTTTGCAAAATTTAAGGAGCAACTCACGCATTATCGTCAGGAGTAACCAGGCTTGATGGTTGTGTGTAATGTCCCTTGTGCGGCACAGTGTCTTTTGTCGCCTGCCCGCGATGGATTCTAACGTTTTCTCCTTGCCGTTCTCGAACCTTTGAGTATTTTCGGGAGCAGTTCTCTTCCGGCGATTATTCGTCATTTCCCCTCACGTTATTTTCAGGGACAACATCATGGCAACCCGCAATACCGCAGCAAGTTCTCAAACCGCGCCCACGCCTATCGAAAACATCCCTGTTTCCGAGAATCAATCGCTCTTTTTTACCGATAGCGAAAACCCTGATTCTTACTCGCTTCAGAACCAATTTGCCGAAAATTTGGAGTTTCGATTGGTCAAAGACCGCGAAACCGTTACGCCCCAAGATGCCTATAAAGCGCTTGCGCTCTCGGTACGCGACAGATTGATTCGGTCATGGATTCGCACTCAACGCGAGTACGACAAGCGCGACGTGAAAAAAGTCTATTATCTTTCGCTCGAATTTCTCATGGGACGCTTACTAGGCAATGCGTTGACGAATATGAACTACAAAGACGAGTGCGAAGCGATAATGAAACAACTCGGCTACGACCTCGCCGAAATACGCGATTTAGAGCATGATATGGGCTTAGGTAATGGCGGTCTGGGGCGCTTGGCGGCGTGTTTTCTGGATTCGATGGCAACGCTCGAACTGCCCGCTTTCGGCTATGGCATTCGGTATGAATACGGTATTTTTAAGCAAGAAATCGAAAATGGTAATCAGGTCGAATACCCTGATAACTGGCTTCGTTACGGCTCCCCGTGGGAGGTGATGCGCGAAGAATTTACCTATCGTGTGAAATTTGGTGGGCGCGTTGAATCTTACACTGACGACAG
>JAAFHM010000196.1 GCA_013298375.1 Ignavibacteria bacterium
GTCAAATACTCACCATTTGACAAAAATGTCTGGGTTGTCGTCCGAAAAATGAATGGCAAAGCACAATGTCTCGTCAAAGACGAAGGTCCCGGTATATCGGCAGAAGATAAAAAGAAACTTTTTGGTAAATTTGCTCGCCTCACGGCAAAACCTACCGGCGGCGAACATTCGACGGGTCTGGGGCTTTCCATCGTCAAAAAACTTGCCGAAGCAATGCACGGCACGGTATGGTGCGAATCCGAACTCGGACAAGGCGCAACCTTTATTTTGGAGCTGCCGATGCAAGAAATACGCATTGAATAAATTCGCACTCTACACTTCGCATTAACGCTATCATCCAAACGCGGACGCACGATGTTCGCACTTCGGCGCGGCTTTGAATACTTCCCTGCACCCGTGCTTCACCATTTTCCTCATTGCCGCATGGATACTTCCGCCAAACTCCATCCCGACGAACCGCCCCCGCGCTCGAAACTTCTTCAAGTCCTTGGTATCGGCTTTGGTATTGCCGTTACGATTGGCGCGACGGTGAGCGGCGGCATTCTGCGCTCTCCGGCAGAGGTGGCAACGCATTTGCCAAGCGTCTGGATGTTCATTGGAATTTGGTTTTTGGGTGCGTTGTATGCGTTTGTCTGCTCGGTTTCGTTTGCGGAACTCAGTACGATGATGCCTCATTCCGGTGGGCTGTATGTCTTCACGCACAAGGCATTAGGCGATTATGCGGGCTTTGTCGTCGGATGGACGGATTGGCTAACAAGTTGCGGCACAGTGAGTGCCTCGGCATTGCTAATTTCCGATGTTGCGGCGGGATTGGTTCCGGCATTGCATGGCAAAAGCATCTGGCTGGCAACGGCTCTGGTGCTGATGTTCACGGGGTTTCAATGGAGCGGTATTCGCGCCAGTAGTGTCGTACAAGGTTCGACGAGTTTTCTCAAGGCACTGGCGTTAATTATTGTTGCGGTTGCTGCTTTTTCGGTCGGCAAAGAACTCATTTCCTCGACGGCGGCAAGTGCGGCGGCGGCATTGCCATTGACAACAGCCGTTCCGGCAGAACCTTCACTGTGGTCTCTTCTCATGGCAACAGTCTTGGCGCTGCAAATTGTGATTTATATGTACGATGGCTACTACGGCGTTGTCTATTTTGGCGAAGAAGTCCGCAATCCCGCACGAGATATTCCGCGCTCAATGTTCACGAGTGTTTGGATTGCTGGAGGAATTTATATTTTGCTGAATGTCGCATTTGTCTATGTGCTGCCCATTTCACGAATTGCATCATCGGATTTTATCGGTGGCGCAGTCGCAAAACTCACTTTTGGCGCGTCGGGTGATGTTGTCGTGCGCTCACTCATTATTTTATGCGAGCTTTCAACCATCAACGCATTTTTCCTTTTTGCCACGCGCACACTGTTTGCCATGAGCCGCGACGGACTCTTTTCGGCACGGGCAGTACGTGTGAATAAAGGCGGAACCCCGACGGTAAGCCTCTTTATGAGCATGGCAGTCGCGCTGATATTCTTGCTTTCGGGTTCGTTTGAAAAAGCCTTAGCGATTCTGACGTTTGCGATTGTTGTCAATTATGCGCTTTCCTTTTTGGCGGTGTTCGTGCTGCGGTATCGTGAACCAAACACTCCACGCCTTTATAAGGCATGGGGCTATCCTTGGACAACGGGCTTTGCCCTTGGTGTTTCGGTACTATTTTTGGTAGGGTCGGTGGTGGGTGATGTTCAGCATAGTCTAGCAGCAATAGGCGCTCTGGCAATGAGCTATCCAGTGTATTTGATTTCGCGGAAATTTTTGCCGCGCGAGCCTCCCGGATAACGTTACAGCGCGACTTCCGCCATGAAGACCGCGCTGTTATTCGTTTCTATCCTATCATTCTTGCTATCCAAGAGCCGCCGAAAGTGTAATCGCAATCGCTCCCAACGCTCGTGAAACGGGGCAGGTCTTCTTTGCATTATCCGCAATAGTCTGAAATTGCTCATTGGAAATGCCTGGCACATCGGCAGTTAAATCAAGATGAATGCCTTTTATTTCAAAATGCCCAGCCACATTTTCCATCGTGAGAGCCGCATTGGTGCTGAGTTTCGTGGGCGGGAAGCCTGCGCCCGTCAGTTGAAAACTGAGTGCCATTGAGTAACACCCCGCATGAGCTGCCGCAATCAACTCTTCAGGATTTGTACCGAGTTTGCCGTCTTCGCTCGTGAAGCGGGTTGCGAAAGAATAGGGCGTTTTGGCAAGTACGCCGCTTGTGGAAGTGAGGCTGCCGGAGCCATCTTTGCCCGTGCTGTTCCATTCGGCAGATGCTTTGCGAATCATATATTTTCAAGTAATGGGTTTGAAAAAGTGGGTTAATGAACAATGCAAAAATACCATTATTCTTTCGGCAAATGCTGGTATGAAAGACGCTTTGTGTGGTATAAAATTGATTCATTGAGCCATTCTGTTCGCAAAACCGTCATCAACAGACAACTTTAATTGCTTAATACCTCTTGCAACTTCGCCCATGTTTCCGGGGCGATAATTGGCTCATTCTGAATAGCTTTCTTTTTGCAGTATTCCAGAATATATTCAGAGCGCTCCTTGGAATAGGGATGCGTGGTGAACCACGATAAATACTTAACTCCTGTGCCTTGTTTTTCCGCAAGTTTGCTAAAAAATTTTGCAAAAGGCTCCGGGCTGATTTTTGCTTTTATTAAGTAATCAACCGCTTTCATGTCTGCCTCTTTCTCTAAACTCCTGTCAAATGCTAATGAAGAAAGCATCTTCGCCGTGCTTGCTATCATTTCAGGGCTTTTGCCACCAGTCGTCATAGAAACAAGCGTCGCAAAACCCATTTCTTTGATGAGTTTTTTCATGATGTGGTGCAGTTCAATGTGCGCAATCTCATGGCAAAGCACGCCACTCAGTTCTTCTTGGCTATCGGCTGCGATAATAAGCCCGCTCAGAACGACAAGGTGATTATTCGGTAGCGCAAAGGCATTTACGTCTTCGTCATCAAGGATATGCAGCGTAATGAGGTCTCTATCAATACGATTTTTCTTGCAGATTTTCGTTACGATGCTATCAATAGCCTTATTCACTGAGGGTGTAGTGATTTCATCCTTTTTATAGGCATCCCAATACATCTCGCCCAATTTCTCTTCGATATTTTTTGTTGATTGCTCAATGTTGAACATGGACACCCAATCAATCCGAGAAAGACCGAACCACGCTCCAAAGAATATAGCAGCGAGAGCAATTCCCTCAATGAAGACTTTTTTCATCGTTGCTCCCTGCAAATAAGATTGGTTAAACTACCATAAAACCACCATTCAACGTGCCTTCCTTTTCGTGTGTGAATCGCCGTGTAAATGGTCGCCGTAAGCTCCACCACATTGACAACGATAATCGTAAAAAGATAAGCAATAAAGCCGTTGCTGATAAGTGTCGTGCTGAATATGATGGAAATTGTCCACCACACAGCACAGACATTCATGGCAAAAAGTGAGAATTGCGACAAAAGCGCCTGCGTACAGTGCCAGCGCACGAAATACGTCCCTTTTCGATTAGTGAGGTAAAAAATCACCGTTGCAATGAGATTAATAATCGGTAAAGGTAGCCCTGCTATCAAAGCGACAAGAGACATGAGGTAGCTATTCGAGGCTTCTTCAGTCTCACGATCATTGGGCTTGTAGGGAAATGCCGTTGGGGAGTTCATAATCCTTTTGAAATATTCCAAATCCAATTGATGATAACAAGCAGAACAAGGGGGAAGGCGATAGTAGGCTTTCGCACCCAGGTTTCAAGACAGCAGTAGAAATCAAATAAGGTCGTTTCTTTACTCAGAAGGTCATAGCAAATCCAAACGGGAGCCAAGAGCATAACAATGGCAATAACAAAGCCAAAGGGGTTCAGAAGCAATGCTTCATGCGCATTTCCCGCCATAAGCGCGAGAACTGCCCGTGTGGAGCCACACGAAGGGCAAGGAAGCCCTGTTGCAGCCTTAAACAAACAAACCTCAAACGAATGAAGATTGCTGGCGCCGTGGTGCGAAATTGTACTGTAATAGAGCCATCCATAGCCCGCACCGCAAGCCACCGAGAGGATTCCGTAGAGTCTATGCGGGTTGAGATTCATGGATATTGGCAAACGATAGCGACAAAAAAGGCAGAGTCCGCTTTCCAAGGAAGCGAACTCCAGACAGATCACCGTAAAACATCATTATTTGTAGGACAATGCTTCTTGAAGTTGCATCATATTCTTTTCCCGTGTGGCACCCATAATCTTAAACCAGTCAATAATAGCCCAAACCCCTAAACCTCCACACGTTAAGAGTTTACCAATGCCAAGCCCCGTATCGCCGATGATAAATCGGTCAACCCCAAAACTGCCCGCAACCAGAGAGACAATAAGGCTGGTGGTTGGGTCTTTGAATTGCAAAGTTTGAATAACAGCCCATTTTGACTCGTCGGCATACAATAATTGATCTCGCAATTCTGCCACTTCGTAGCTTTCAAAGTATTTACCATTGGTCATGATAAACATATCGACTTTTTGTGCATCCATTGTGGTATTCCTTGTAAAATTGAGAAAAAATAGTTTTCTATGGCATTCAATCTCGATGGTAAAGGTAACATTTGTTCTATCGTTACGCAATGCTTTGAAATGCTCGGCGCAAGATTATCCAATAATTTCCCTCGCAGCCCGCAAGCCTGATAAATACGCACCGTGAACGGTGCCGGGGTGTACTTTATGCGTAGCTTCTCCGGCGAAAAACAGTGTGTCTCCGACGGGTTTTGCCATCTGCTCATGCGTTTTAGGCGAGGCTCCTACACCCATGAAGGAATATGACCCGAAAGTAAATGGGTCTGCCGCCCAGCGTGTGATTTGTGCATCGGTCGGCGCGGGAATGCTATTACCGTAAATCTTTTTGAGGACAGCCATGCCGCTATTGATGATGTCTTTGTCCGACCATTTCTCCGTCTCTTTAGCAAAATCCGCAGAATTAAAACCCAATAAAATCGGCTGTTTGGTGAGTTTATAGCAGTTCACCCAGCCCGACCAACGCCCCTTTTGCTCGTCAATATATCCCAGCCAGTCATATTTGGTGGGCCAAAAAACCTTGGGAAACCGCAGATAAAGTTTATCCAAAACGCCCATTCCAAGCAGAGAAATCGCGGTTTTCTTCTGCTCTGGCAATGGTGGAACGAACTGCACGGCATTTTTCTTGAGAACGCCCAGAGGCAGCGTAACAACGACTTTATCAGCAGTAAATGTACCTTGCGAAGTTGTAACTGTTACGCCACCACGTCCGTAGGAAATTTGTTTGACCACCTGCTTCAGCCGAATATCTAAGCCCTTTGCCAAGCCATCCACAATCGTTTTATACCCATCCACAAACATTTCATCGCCACCGTCAAGTTCGCCTTGGTCGTCGTAGTAGTGCGCCGATAGCTCCGATGCGGCTCCAGCGTAATCTTGCTCAATGGTATTGTTGATGTAAAAATCAAGCTGCTGACGCTCTTCTTTGGAAAGACCCTTCAAATTGAGTGTTGCGGCTATTGCATCTTGAAGGGAAATATCGTCGTCTGATTTATCTGCCTCTTTTCTGGCGCGTTTAAGAATTTTCTCACATCGTTCTTCGATAGATTCTACGCGGTCATCGGAAAGTGCTTGTCCATTCGGACCATAAACAATCAAATTCTCTTCGTCGGTATGAACCCGCTTTGCACCAAATTTGTCCGCCAAGGCAGAAATAGGGTTTTTCTCAATTCCATGAATCCACGATGCGCCCATATCCAAGGGAGCATCCGCCCAATACTGACTTGTCCACGTCCGCCCACCAATGCGATCGCGCCCCTCCAAGACTTGAACGGTATAGCCAGCAGCGACTAGTGTTTGTGCCGCCGCCAATCCTGAGGCACCTGCACCAATGACAATAACTTTTCCGCCACCTCGTTGAAGGCTCTCAGCTTTGCTCACTGCCCCAAAAACAAGGGGCAGCGTAAGCATCATCTGGGTAAAATCACGGCGTTTCATAGAAACTCTCATTTGAAAAGTGCATAAAATCTGCGACATTCAGTCTAATTCTGTTGATGATTTTTACTGCCTGGATGCTGAATATTCGGATCACTTCCAATCATCATTCATAACCAAAGTTATGGCAAAGGTAACAATTATGGGGGAAGTTGGAAACCGTCGGCAGAGTGGAAAGAGTATAGAACTTAGGGGTTCTATTGGTCGGTAGCACGGTGAATAAGGGCGCTAGTGACCTCATGCCAAGTTTGTCAAGGCATTAACTACATTCTACCAAGAACCCTAATGCGGCGAAAACTGCACCACCACGGGACAATGGTCGGAAACCCTCTCTGATGCTTTCTCCGACAGCATTGCACGGAAATTTACCGTGCGCAGTGTTCCCCGCAATACCCGCCCGGTGGCGCTGCTACTGGCAATGATATGGTCAATCGCCGGAAGCCCCGAATAAGAGCAGCTTGCGAGGTCTGCGGTCAAAAATGTGAGATTTGGTGCGTGTTTCAGAGTGTCCAATGTTGTTCGTTTTTTACGCGGAGAATCGTTGAAATCGCCAAGAATAAAAAGCGGCTTGGTGGGGAGTGCTTGGTGGAAAGAGTTCGTAAAGGTGAGAATTTCTACGGCTTGTGCGGTGCGAAGAGCAAGTGAACGTTGCACAAGCTCCGGCGTGGAGTCGGCACGAGAGGTTGATTTGAGATGAACCGCCAGCATTGCCCATTCAAGGCCACCAACCCGAAACAATGCCAGCAAACCTGCACGAGTACGACCTTTCTCAACAGCGATTGCATCAATCTCGCGCACCGACACGAGTTCCACGGGCTTTCGGTACAAAAATCCCACCTTCTGCTTTCCACCCGATGCGCCAAGCGCAATGTGATATTCGGAGCTACTCTCTTTGGCAATGTGCTGCAAAAGGCGCTTCAATGCTTCTTCGTTCTCAACTTCCTGCACTGCCAGCACGTCTGCGTCTATATCGCCGAGAACCACCGCGAGGAGCTTATCATCAGTTTCTGAGCGGGGTTTGTGGTCATCGGCGGAATTATCACCAAACCATTCCATGTTGAACGTGCCAAGCGTGATGCGGTCAAGAGTAGGAGTATTCTTTTCGATATGGCAGGAGCAACAAATGCTACTCAAGCCAAGGAGAATGAGAGATAATGCGGCTTTCATGCGGATAAAACTACAAAACGGCATTATTTTCCCCTGTTTGTTCCAATCGCCTTCATGCTATCGGTCAGCATTGCCCAATCTTGAAACGGGCGGCGGTCAATGCGTTCAAACCGAATCGCACCCGTCGTGTCAATCAAAAACATTCCGTGCCTCTCGGTGTCAAGGTTGCGACGATAACAACCAAGAGCTTCCATTGCACGATGATCGCTATCAGACAGCAATTCTATCTCGAATTTCCCGCCTGGCTGAATAAAACTACTATCTAAACTGGGTTTGTCCAGAGCGACTTGATTATCTTCAGGCGCATCATTGCTGAGTCCGACGACTTGCCAGCCGTAACTTTTGAAGCGGTAAGCGTGTTGGGAGAGTTGCTTCATAGACATCACACACATTGGGCATCCGACACCTAAGTAAACGGAAAGCAGCACGGGTGCTTGTTTGTAGAGCGTTGATAGCCGCACCGTATCGCCCTGCACGGAGCGAACAAGAACATCGGGAACACGCTTGAAATCTTGCTTTTCAGCGTGTTTTGGTGGGTTTTGTGCGCAACTGGCAAAGGAGATACTCATTACCCCAAGACTGACAAGCAGATATATCGCATTGCGCATGACCGTACCTTTAACATTCAATTTGTGTTCTCAGTTTGATTTCTTCCAAAACATTACTAACGCGAAGGCAATCGCCCATATCACCCTCATAGACCATAGCTTTTCCGGCGTTGTGGACTTCCCACGTCAGGTCTTCGGCTTTGTCGTAGGAGCAGCCCGTCGCTTTGATAATTTGTTCAATGACTTCATCGAAACTGTGCCATTCGTCATTGAAGAGAATAACACGGTTCGAGAGTTTCGTAACGACCTCTTCATCTAATTCCGGCATATCCAATTCTGCCGGAGCGCTGTCTGCCCAGGACAGAGCAGCATTGGCAAGCGTAGAGGCGTGATGGGAGGTAATGCAAACGTCATCGTGAGAAAAGCTGACGAGGAACCATGGCGTTTGTATGGTATTCATAGTACAGTCGGGAAATACAATAGCTTGTGATGATGGTTGTTGTGGATTGACGCGAAAGCCCTCTTTTTATGCGGCTTTGTTTCTACTAAGGTTGTGGACAATAAAAGATTAAAGTTGCAAATTGCGTATTCTAGTGGAATTCACACGAACATTGTATTGGGTAGATCAATGGGCAAAATTCGTATACCATCATTGACAGAAGAGCAACAAAGG
>JAAFHM010000281.1 GCA_013298375.1 Ignavibacteria bacterium
GATGATCGAATCTAGCCCCGTCAAACGCGCTGGCGTAGAGGATGGAATAACCGATGAAATCGTAGGTGGGCGGCTTTGAAACACTGTGCCACGCACAATGTTTGCGCCAGCCGCCACAATTAGCTGCCCACCAAATGGCAAAATTGAACCGACCGAACGGATAGGAAATCCCGTGTTGATATTCGTCCACGAATCAACGCGATTGGTCTTTGCATAGACTCCAAACGATGTGGCAGCATAGACACGGTCTCCTAAAGCTCCCAAAGCAGTGATATTGGGATTATCAAGCTGGGCATTCAAAGGATTCCATGTTGTTCCGTTATCAAGACTGCGAAACACGCCAGCACCATTTGTCCCCACAAGAATGCTTCCATTGCCAGCGACAGCAAATGCCGAGATGGGAAGCGGGCTGATACCTTGTGAGGGTTGTCTCCATTCGGCATTGAGGCTGTCAGGTGCGGTAACAACAACACCCTCATTCGGCGTTCCTGCAAAAAGGCGGCGCTGGGTGAAAAGCAAGGCGGTGATGTACTGCGTGGACGATAAGCCACTATTATAATATTCCCATGTCGTACCGCCATTTCTGGAGCGAAATACACCATTATTTGACCCAACAAAAAGAAAGGTGCGGTTGCCAACCGTACCGCCCGCAAGCGCCGTGATGAACGAAGTACCGAAAATTCCGACTCTTATTGGCACTCGTTCCCAACTTTGCCCGCTATTACTAGATTGAAAAAGTCCGTTTGTTGTCCCGGCGTAAAGATTGATGCCTTCAACAAAAAGCGCATTCACCGTTAATGAACTCAAACCATTATTCACCGCCGCCCACGTCCGTCCTGAATCGCTGGAACGGTACACACCCGCTCCGGCAGTTCCGGCAAAAATCAGTTCGCTCGTAGAAGCAAAGCGATTCGGCTGGGAAACAATCGCGGTAATACTCAGAAGGCGCGGCGGCGAGGCATTAGCAGGAAGCCCTTGACTGCTATACTCCCAATTCAGCGTGGTAATATCTTGCGCGGCAAGCGGTGAAGCGCTGCGGCAGAGCAGAAAGGCTGCGATGAGAAGAAGAACTATTGGAGCGAAATAATATCGTGTTTTCATGCGGTCGTTGAAATAGTCTGTTTTGTTTCGAGAGGTATTTTGAGGCGTTTTAAGGTGCAAAATGTACGATAATGAGACACTTTATGGTATTCCAATGGTGTACAATCGCCATAACACTACCTATACGCCGCTCTCGTGATATATCTACTGCACAGACTGTGCCATTTTTTGTGGATGTTGCCGAAGCAGCAGCACATGGGGGCTTAAATTACGGAACTTTCTTCTTTTGACCGCATAATTTTGTTCCCGATTATAGGATGAAATGCGTAACTTTGTGGCTTGGTAGTTTTATGTATGTAGTTGATTCTGTACAATTATTTCAGGAGAAAAGCGATGGCATACCGACAGTTTAAGATGCCGCAACTCAAACGAGAGTTTGGTCTCCGAGAAAAAAAAGCGCGAATATTTGAAAATGTTGCGCCTATTGAACCAAGCAAATGGCTTCAGATGACACTCAGAGCCGGGCAAGAAATGCAATTGATTACGGAGAAGGCAAAATCTGAATTTGTTGTTGCGCCGATGCTCATGGAATTATGCTTGCGGTCAAACAAAGCATTTAGTGTATTCTCGGGTGTTACATTGAAAGTAGATACAAAGCGCAATCTGAATGGAGAGTGTGATTTCTTACTTTCGAGCCAAGACACTATCGAATTGGAATCGGCAGTCTTTGCATTAGTCGAGGCAAAAAACGGACTGATTGACGAAGGCATTCCGCAATGTGCGGCACAAATGCTTGCAGCGCGGATTTTTAATGGCGAGGATGAGGTTCAAAATATTTATGGCTGCGTGACCAATACGGACGAATGGCAGTTTCTTAAACTTGAAGGTCAAACATTAATTATTGATAAACGGAGATTATATTTCAATGAATTACCTCTGATTTTAGGAACAATTATTACCATCGCAAAGCAGTACGTGGATTTACCGGAACTTGCTGCGGAACCTATACTTGCGTGATATTTTTCACGGTCATCATCTTTGGAAACTTTAAAAATATGTCATACCGTAGATTCAAAATGCCGGAATTGAAACGTGAATTTGGATTAGCGGAAGAGAAACGAAAATCTCTTTTCCACGATATTACGCCCGTTGAACCAAGTAATTGGCTCAAAACAACATTAGCAGCAGGTCGAAAAATGCCGCTTGTCAGTGAGAAAGCGAAATCAGAATTTCTTGTCGCACCAATACTCACGGAATTATGCCTACGCACTGATTCTGCCTTCGGTGTATTTTCGGGTATTGCGTTGGATGCAGACAAAAAATCGCATTTGAACGGTGAGTGCGATTTTATTTTATCCGACAAAAATACATTTTCGCTGGAATCATCGGTGTTCGCTTTGGTAGAAGCAAAGAAAGATGATTTGGAAGATGCTGTACCACAATGCACCGCACAAATGCTAGCTGCCAGAATCTTTAACGGCAACGACGAAAATCAAGCCATCTACGGATGCGTGACGAATACCAACGAATGGCAGTTTTTGAAATTAGACAAAAAAACGATTATCATTGACCGCGACACGTATTATTTCAATCAGTTGCCGATGATTTTGGGTATCATCATTCACATCATCGGGCAGTACGTGGATTTGCCGGAACTTGCTGCGGAGCCGATACTTACCTGAGGCACTATGAAGGCTGAATGTCGCTTAAATACATGGATGCTTGCTTTTACAAGTAGTCTCATCGAAGATTTATCCGATGAGCAAGTGTATATGCGCCTTAGCGTCACCAATCCGCCCGCGTGGATACTCGGGCATCTGGCAGCAGAAGCGGATAAAGCGCTAGGTATACTCGGCAAAGAACAACTCTTGCCCAATGACTGGCACAGCGCATATTTACAAGGCTCGTCACCCGATGCCGTAATGGTGCGCCGCACCAAGCACGAACTCTGGCAGGCAAACGAAGCCGTGTACGCCTCGCTCCGCGAGACCGTTCTAGCTTTACCACCAGAGCGTCTTGCCGAGCCATCGCACAGCGATTTTTTGCGCGAACATTTGCCGACAAAAGAGGCGTGGTTTGGGCATATTTTGACAACGCATATAGCAATGCACGCCGGGCAGATACAGTATTGGCGACGGTTGCAGGGTTTGGAACGTGGGTTTGAGAAATAATGTATTTGAAATATGACAACTATCATCAACATCGAAACCAGCAAATATCAGCTTTCCGACCTGCTCACGCTAGTGCAGGGCGGGAACGAAGTGATTGTGCAGGAAGGCGCGAAAATTGTAGCCCGTCTTTTGCCACCTGAAGAAGAACCCGTTGCTCAAAAAGCAAAACCGTTTATCTTTGATTTATCAGCCGCCTCAGGCAAAATGGTGATGAGTGATGACTTTGATGACGAACTCCCGATGGAGTTTTGGCTTGGAGACGACGCATGAAGATTTTGCTGGATACTCATGCTTTTATCTGGGCGGATAACGATTCTCAAAAACTTTCTTCCACTGCGAAAGATGCTATTGCTCAAGCAATGATGCGGTATGTGAGCATTGTCAGTATTTGGGAAATTCAGATTAAATCGTCGCTTGGCAAGCTGCCGCTTAGAAAGCCACTTGCGGCATTGCTTCTTGACCAATACGAACAAAACAGCATTCAAATTCTGCCCATCACCCCAGACCACATCTACCGTTTGGCAGATTTACCGCCCATTCACGGCGACCCGTTTGACCGAATGCTCATTGCTCAAGCACAACACGAGGATTTGACGCTGGTAACGGCGGATGAAAAAATTGCGCAATATGCCGTGCAGACGGCTTGGTAACAGGCTTTTTTTTGACCCAAAATATTGTAAAAAATCGTATTTATGCAACTCAAACAGTCAAAATATAGCCAAGACTTTATTCCCGGCAATAATGGATTTGTCGGGGGGCTAACATTTATTCCCGGCGGGCTGAATGAAACCTTGCAATCGGAATTTAATGGTTTACTCGAAAAAATTATTGACTCTATCAAAGCCGGAGAAAGCTATTCTCGTATGGCGATGATACTTGCACCGAAGGTATTTGCTTGGCGCACAAGAGTTTTACGGTATCTTCAAGATTATCGCAAAGATTTGTTGGCAGAAACGAAAAACCCGATTGATTTTTTGCGTGAGAGCCAAGAAAATGACGAGCGAATGACGATATTACTGACGCTCTTTGACACAGCATTACAACTTGAAAGAGATATTATCCAGCAAGCAGCATTGAATACACAGAAATCAGTGCCTGATATTCTCGAAAAAAGTATCGCCGCTATTACACTGGAAGATTATCACGGTCAAATGCGATTGATTACATTGAAGTATAGCTCGTTCAAAGCCTCGTTCGTAGAGCGTTTGCTCCATAGTTCGTTGGCAGTAGAGATTGCTTCGTATATCGTTTATTTGCTCCATAAAGGACGAATAACGTTAGAGGAGAAAAGACGTGAATTGTTGGTGCTGTTTATATCCGAGCAACTAGCACAAATGCTTGGTTATGAGCTATTTTTGCTGAATATGGACGCGCTTCTTGCATTAGGCAAGCTACAAAAGAATTGGGACGATGACGGTGCAGAGCCGCCAACGAGCGACGCTCTTGCAGCAGCCAGCGATTGGTTGCAACAAGCAAAACTTGGCGAACTTGCCCTTAGCGGTGGACGAGTAAATGCCTTTCCAACACGGAGCGGCGGCATTCAAATTGATATTGACGGCTTGGAACGTCCTTTGGAGATTGAGATTTCTCCCGACGGCGCAATGGAATTGCTGGAATATAATCAGAACCTCGACCTCGTAAGTCGTCATCCTTTGCAGTTCTTACCGTTTTGAAGCATTGCTGGTATGAGTTATCTTCACACAATCATTACGGCGGACATACTTATACGGCGTATTCCCAAAGTTCCCAGTCATTTCAAGGTCGTTGAAGGGCGCATGATTGCTAACAGCATCGCTTTTTCAACCAAACCGGATGAAGACGGCTTGTCCGTTGATATTCTCGCTTTGACAACATTGCTTCAAGCAGTCCAGAACCCGCAGAAAAACTACGCAGGGTTGCTGAAAGCAGAAATTCCCATGAACGAAAAATTTGAATGCAAGCATGACCCGATAGACGGCAATAATGCTCATGCTCTGATTGTCGGCAATACACGACCGATTGCGAAAAAGCTGGCGGCGGCTTGTACGGTGCAGGAAGTATTGCCCGAAATCTTCTAATACCACACAAAAACTCAACACTAAAACCTCATCACTCAACACTTTTCCCACAACCAATGACTTCACGCAACATCCGACAAACGTTCCTCGATTTTTTTGCTTCCAAGCAGCATCGTATCGTCCCGTCCGCACCTGTTGTGCCGCACGGCGACCCAACCCTGCTTTTCACTAATGCAGGTATGAACCAATTCAAAGACGTGTTTCTCAGCACGGGCAAACGCGAGTATTCACGCGCTGCCGACACGCAGAAATGTATTCGCGTCTCCGGCAAACACAACGACCTTGAAGAAGTCGGCTACGACACCTATCACCACACTTTTTTCGAGATGTTGGGGAACTGGAGTTTTGGCGATTACTACAAAGCTGAAGCCATTGACTGGGCTTGGGAACTGCTCGTCGGCATCTGGAAGCTCGATCCCAAGCGGCTTCACGCCACTGTCTATAAAACCGACGACGAAGCCGCCAAACTCTGGGAACGCTATCTGCCCAAAGAGCGTATTCACTACTTCGCAGAAAAAGATAATTTCTGGGAAATGGGCGAAACCGGACCCTGCGGACCGTGTAGCGAAGTGCATTACGACCGCACACCCGATTTTTCGGGCGGACCGCTCGTCAATGCTGGTGTTCCTGAAGTAATTGAAGTGTGGAATTTGGTCTTTATTCAGTACAATCGTAAGGCAGACGGTTCGCTCGAAGAACTTCCCGCAAAGCACGTGGATACGGGCATGGGATTTGAGCGGATTTGCGCTGTGGTGAACGGCAAAGACTCCAACTACGACACCGACGTATTTACGCCGCTTCTGGACGCGATTGCGACGATGAGCAAACGCGAGTACCGAGGCGCACTCGACGACAAAGATTCAATCGCCATGCGTGTTATGGCTGACCACATTCGGACGGTCAGTTTTTCGATTGCCGATGGCGCATTGCCAAGCAACGAAGGGCGTGGTTACGTGCTTCGCAGAATTTTACGCCGTGCGTCGCGCTATTCTCGTAATTTGGGTTTCCGCGAACCCGTTTTATACAAGCTCGTTCAAACGCTCGCTGATACGATGGGCGATGTGTTTCCTGAAATTAAGGAGCAGCAAAAAACCGTTGAGCGCGTCGTGAAAGCGGA
>JAAFHM010000612.1 GCA_013298375.1 Ignavibacteria bacterium
GGTTTCTGCGCTTAGGCGCTGGAACATGACAAATGCTTTGCTTTTATCGTCATTGCTCATGCCCGGTCCTTCATCTTTGACCGAAAGCCTGACAATTCCTTGATTCGTCGGTATGCTGAGAGTGAGCCAGATACGTTTGCCGAAGGGGGAATATTTGATGGCATTTGATAAAAGATTGTCCAATACTTGATACAGCCGTTGAACATCGCCCTCCACCCAACATTCTTCCTGGTTTTCGACGATAATGGTCTGCTCCTTTTCTTGCGCTTGTGTTGCATACTGCTCGGTGACGGCAATGGCGAGATCGCTCAGATTCACGGGTTCATTTTGGAGCGTCATTTTTCCCAAATCGTGTGCGGCGGTTTCGAGAAGGTCGTGAATCAGGGTCAACATTCGCTGGCAAATGCGGCTTATGCGCCCCGCGAACTCTTTGGTTTTGCCGTGTTCATTGGGTGAGGCATCTTCTTGAAGAAGTTCGGCAAAATTGGCAATGGTGTGAAGAGGATTTTTCAGGTCGTGCGCCGCAATACTGAGCATATTGAGTTTGAATGTATTGGCTTCGTCGAGGGCAATATTAGAGGCTTGGAGCGTTTCATTGATTTCCTGTAATTGGGTGTTGGTCAGTTCGATTTCTTGTGCTTGCGATTCCAATATTTCTTGCTGTTGTCGAATTTCGCGGTAAGCGCTTGAAATCTCGTCATTCTGCTGCTTTTTGTGACGATTATTCCGCCAGAGTATCACCACAAGAATACTAAGCAGAAAAGCGCATCCGATGACAAATACTCCAAGAGCATATTGCCGCTCAATAACGGCTTTTTGCAATGCGCCCTCCCGTGCAAGCAAGGATTGTTCATGGTCTTTGCGCTCACGGTCAATGTGCGCTTGGAGTTGGAGAATATTATTTTTTGCCTCAATAGCGGCTGCGGAATCTTTGATGGCGGTATAGCTTTTGAACGCCGAGAGCGCTTCGGTAGGCTGTTGTAAGGCGGTGTTTGCATCGGCGAGGAGTTGATACGCTTGCATTTTTGCCAAAAACAAGCCGTCTAAATTTTTACTCATAGCAATACTGCGCTCGGCGAAGCGCTTTGCCACGCTAAAATTCCCCATCTTCAAGTGGATATATCCCACCAATCGGAGCGAGATTGCTACGGCAAAAGCGCGTCTGCTTTGTTCTCGCAGTGCCAATGAGCGTTCTGCGCGTTGGAGAGCCAGAGCATAGCGCCCTTGTGCTTCGTCCAATGCCGCCAAGCTATGAAGCGCCCAGCTAGTTTGCTCAAGACTGGCAAGTTTTTCCCCAATCACCAGTGCTTTTTCGTGGTATTGTTGTGCCGATTGCTGTTCCCCGGCTATGCGAGAAAGGCGACCAAGAGAATTGTAGCAAAATGTTATGAGGAGGCTATCCTGGATTTCTAAGGAAATTGCGAGTGCTTTGAGCAGACGATCCCGTGCATCCAGCATAGCAGCGCTATCGGCGCGTGATTGCTGCCCGGCAGCAAACCCTATACTGATGAGACCCCGTGCAATCAGGCGTTTGTCGCCAAGTTCTTCGGCAAGTTGCAGTTGCTTAAATCCAAATTCCAGCCCCTGATCAATTTTTCCTTCCAGATTATAGCGGTAGGCAAGCGTGGCAAGCGCTTCTGCCATGCCGCGCTTATAGCCGATGCGTTCCGCAAGGGAAAACGCACGTCTGGCGTAGAGAAAGGCTGTATCTTTCACATCATCGCCTTGAGTCGCATAGCGGTCGGCAAGGGTATTGAGGCGATTGATGGTTATTGTGTCGGTCGCCATCGTTGGTTGTTGTGCATGGAGTGACACTGCACCAAATGGCGTTGGTATGGGCAGGAAAAACGACGTGGTGATGCTGACAAAAAGCATCAATCGCGCCAGTATGCAATGGCTGGTAAGCATTGCTCTAAAGTAACAAACAATCATGATGTTTTCATCAGAAAATATGTCCTCATGGTGCCTTTGCCCTTTATTTCCATTTCTCCACGCTCCTCGAAGAAGAAGTCGTTGGTGGATTGGTCATTGGTCATTGGTGGATTGGTCATTGGTGCATTGGTGTTGTCGTGCGACCAATGACCAATGTCTAATGACAAATGACCTTCCTCTCGATCAATGGCTAATGACGAATGACTTCCTAGCGCCTTGCGCACTTCGTCCGAAACATGAATTTTTCCCGCTTCGCCGTGAGATTCCATGCGGCTTGCGGTGTTCACGGTGTCGCCCCAGAGGTCGTAGGTGAATTTGTGTTTTCCAATCACTCCGGCGACAACTTCTCCCGTGTGAACGCCGATGCGGATACGGAGTAAGTGATTGCGCTCTTGATTGACCGCTTCGACGACGTGCAGCATATCCAGCGCAAAATGCAGCATCCGCTCTGTATGCCGCTCAGTAGCTTCCGGCACACCACAAACCGCCATATATGCGTCGCCGATGGTTTTGATTTTTTCGATGCCATGCTCTTCGGCAAGTGCGTCGAAAGCAGAGAACATTTGGTCAAGCAACGACACTAATTCTTGTGGCTTGAGTTTGGCGGAAAGGCTTGTGAAACCAACAATATCGGCAAACAACACCGTTACGCTTTCAAACTGCTCGGCAATCGTGGTTTCGCCTGATTTCATGCGGTCGGCAATGGATTCGGGCAAGATATTGAGCAAAAGCCGCTCCGATGTTTGCTGTTCATGCTCCAAGGCGCGGAGGGTGTTGGTGAGATTGTTGTTCAGCACTTCGGCTTCTTCGTAAGCAGTGGCGATTTCTTCATTGAGTGTTGAAATGCGATTGCGTTCAAATTCGATATGCTTGCGCTGGACAAATTCTTCGGCGTTTTTCCGAAAATTTAAACTCATTCCCAGAAGTACACCGATGGTCATCAGTTCCACTGAAAAAAAGCCTTCCAAGCCAAGGTTTATCGGCTGTTGCGTGTAGGCATACCACATCATGGCGTAAAATGCGGCGTTATTGAGCAAAATAACACGCACGGCAAAACGAAATTCTATCATCAAGCCCGCGCCC
>JAAFHM010000156.1 GCA_013298375.1 Ignavibacteria bacterium
CGACAAAGTAGTTCTCAATACGGTTCATCGTGTCGGGGCGCTCCGATGCTTGATTGGCTATTTTGAGAAAGTTATTTCCCCGATTATTGCTGAGAAATTCTCGAATAATCTTTTGTGATTTCAAGGGATAATCCTGCCCGCTCAAATTGATAAAAAACTCCCATTCGGCATTGATAGAAAGCAGATATTTCATCCCGTTCAGCTCCGCCTGTACCATACTGTACCCGCCCCACACGACGTTTTCGCTTTCCAAAATATAGGTGTTCGGAAAATCGCTCAGGAAGTCGCGTATATCCTCGTAGGTCTCGGCACTGACCTTTTTATCAAGGTGAATGAGGTAGTGATTTTCAGGATGAAAAATGGCTTTGAACATTCGCTTGAATTGTTCGGGAAAACGATGTACCAAAATAAAGTAAGCGATAGTTACTTGGTCGTTGAGGGCGCTGTGCGTCATCGAATGTTCACGTCGGTTTACGGTAGTTTGGTCAGTCATATTTTTTGGATAAGTGGTGGTGATGTCAAAAAAGAAAATCTCCCTAAAACATTTATTTTCTTGAAATTACGAAAAAATTCGGTCAATCCACTCATAAACCGTAGCTTATTGTACCTTTCCGATATACGTGCTAAAATCTGAGGAATATCTCTCCCGATAATCAAATTCCACGTTGGTAGAAATTCATTGGCTCAAAATGTCCTAATCTTGGCTGAGAAGGCATAATGCAAATGGCTACATTTGAAGGTGTAAACAAGCAAAAACCGACATTTTTAACCATTTTCACACAACCTTTATGCGCTTCTCACAACGACTTTTTCTCACGCTTTTGTGTGTCCTGAGTTGCCTGCCGCTACCCGCGCAGCAAAGCGACACTACCGCAAAAAAACTCCCGCCCACGCTCCCGCCCGCACAGTGGCAACGCCCACGCACACTGGATGTGAAGCACATTGCGCTTAATCTACGCTTCGATTGGCAAAAAAAACAGGCATTCGGTACGGCAAAAATTACCCTTGCGCCGCTTTCAAATGTCTCCGCAACGCAAGCAATTATGCTGGATGCAGCTATGATGACGATAAATGCCATCACGCTTGCGGATGGAAAGCCTGTAAAATTTGATTACGAAAACACCGACAAAAACAACAACCTCAAAATCTACACAAACCGCACTATTACTGTGGGTGAAGATGTTACCCTCACGATTGATTATCGCACAAATTGGGTGAACGTCCCCGACCCAAACAGCCTCGGCGGAAGCACAGGAAAAGGCTTGCGCTTCTATGATAAAACTTCAGTAGAGCCTCGCAAACGCCGTCATTGCTGGTCTATGGCGGAATTGAACTCGAACCGCTATTGGTTTCCGTGCTACGACGATTTAGGCGACGTGCGCACAAGCGAAATTACAGCAACCGTCGAAAAACCGCTTTCCGTAATTTCCAACGGCAAACTCCTCGAAACCCGCAACAATCCTAACGGAACGCGCACCTTCCATTGGAAAATGGACACGCCACACGCGAATTATCAAACCTCCATTGCCATTGGGGAATTTCTCGACATCCCGCGTAAACAGGAGGGTACAGAACTTCACACCTACTGCTTTCCTGATGAAAAAGAGGCAAGCATAGCAAGTACGGCACGTCTGGCGGATATGGTGAAATTTTTCGGTGAGCAAACAGGCGTGAAATATCCCTTTGCGTCGTATAGTCAAGTCGTTGCGCACGACCTTCCTTGGGGAATGGCATCAATAGGCACTTCTACACTTTCGGAAAATATGATTGACGATTTCGGCACACACGCTGATTTTCTCTACCTTTGGGACTGGTTGGAAGGTGAGGCGTTGGCGCATCAGTGGTTCGGAAATGCAATAACCGTGCGGGATTGGAGCGATATTTGGCTGCACCGCGCATTCTCGCTCTATTTCTCAAATCTCTACTGCGAATACAAAAACGGACGCGAGGAATTTCTGCTCTACAATCACGGTGTTTTCTCGCTGACAAGCGCATTGGGCGATTGGAACGGCGGTGTTCGTCGCCCCGTTGTAACGAAGTACTACGAAAGCGCACAAACGATTGCCACCGACAACACCACGTACTTTCGTGGCGCGGTCATGCTCAATATGCTGCGGCAACATTTAGGCGAAAGCAAGTGGCGGCGGGCGATTCAGGGGTATGTGCAATCCAATCTCCGTAAACAAGTAACAACCGAAGATTTCCGCAAAGCCTGTGAAGATGCGGCTGGTGAGCCGTTGGATTGGTTTTTCGCGCAGTGGATGTACGGCATCGGTCATCCAAAATTTGTCGTAAACAAAAGCTACGATGCGGCTTCCAAGCGATTGACGCTTTCACTCAAGCAAACCCAACAGCGCGACAGCGCAAGCGCGTACCCACAAACGACGTATTTTCAAGGCAAAATGGTAATCGCTGTGGACGGGCGCATGGAAACGGTTTGGATAGAACCCAAAGCAGAAAACACGTTCACCTTTGCCTCCGAAGCCGCACCAAAACTGGTGAATGTGGATTACGAAAACGCTTGGTTGAAGGAAATCACGTTTGAAAAATCGCTGGACGAACTCTTGTATCAACTGCAAAACGACCAAGACATCACGGGCAGACGCTGGGCAATGGGTGAGCTTTCTACGCTGGCGAAAAACGGAAAAACAACAAATGCCGATAAAGAGCATATTTATGCGGGGTTGAGAGCGGTGATAACGGGAAAATCCTATTGGCGATTGAAGTATATGGCACTCTTGGGCTTGCACTCCTTACTCGCACCGAACACCGCCGCAGGCTGGATTCCCATTGCGGATGCAAAGCCCGTTCAACTTGACGAAGCCACTGTTTCTGCGGTTTTGACAAGCATTCAAAACGACACCGCATGGACGCGCACCGCCGCTATCAATTTTCTCAGCACGACGGCAGACCCAAAGCACGAGAGCGTGTATTTGCGCTATCTGAATGACCCCAGCGACCGCGTTATCAACGCCGCCGCACTCGCACTCGGACGCTGTAAAAGCACGAAAGCATTCGATGTGCTGGTGAAATTGAAGGACAAACCGTCATGGAAAAATCAAAGCCTGATAAGCACACTGAACGGCTTAAAAGCGCTGAAAGACCCGCGTGGAGCGGACATTGCGCTCACGGCATTCAAAGACCTTGCTTCGCCGCGTTGGACACTTGCTACTCCCGTGTGGGATTATCGCATAGCAGCCGCAGAAACGCTTGTTGCGCTAGGCAAGGCAGATGCAGCCTACCCTTTCACACTTGACTGCCTCAAAAAAGCACTCGCTGAGAACGACATGAACGACATTTTCAACACAATATTGCTCATCACAACACTCGCCGACCCGCGTGGCGACGAGGCTTTCGCACTCGCAAAAGCGAAACTCAAGGATGATGCGAATGCGATGGCGGCACTGGAGCAGTTTGAGGGGCAGTTTAGGCAAGCGGTGAAGAAAAGATAGACAACTAGATTTATAGAGTTGAAGTTTTGTAAGTTGTTATCCATTCACGCATTGAGTCGATAATATCGCTGAAAGTTAAAGCATTTATATCATTTGGATCATGACCAGATTTTCTGAGGATTTGCTCATAATCAGATGTGAATTGATTAAATGCCAGCCAAATTCTTTTGTAATCCTCTACCTTTTTCATCCGGCGGAACCAATCTCGTACAGCCTTTACAACCATCTCGGGCTCGTTACTATGCGAGTAAATATCATTGCCTGAAATATCAGAAATGACTTTTTGATAACGATGAAGCTCTTTTTCTAAAATCAAAAATTTCTTTTCCTCATACTTTATCTCGTCGGACATTTTCAAACCAAAGTCAATACCACACTCAAAAGGCATATTAAATCGCGGGTATTCTTTCTTCTTTGGCGGGTCCATCCGTGATAGGTCATGGATTGAATATTGCGATATAGCCATAAGTTTTTGAATTTTGCGCAAGCGAATATCTCCCGAATCTCGTGTCTCCGAAATTTTAGGCACAAAATCAAGATAAATGAGTGTGAACAGCAAGGATTTTAGCAGTGGAAAATACTCATTATCAAATGGGCAGTTAATAAATACATTTTCAGGTTTTATCATCGTTTGGCGGTATTTTTTTGAATTGTTCCGTCTTTTTTATGCACAATAATTCTATCGGCGGACTGGATAGTTCGAGCAACCTTGACGGCATCTTCTTTAGTTTTTCGGACGGCAGTTGCTTTTAAATTTCCTTCTTTTTTCACAGACCAACCAGACTTGCTCGGCACAATGTGAACGTAACCGCCTCTTGTAGCAGCAGCCTGGCGAAATTTTTCTGCCAGATCTGTAGAGTTGTTTGTCTTAGCCATTGCAGATTATTTAATAATGATGAATATACTGAGTTTTACCAATTATGAGGCTGCTTTACTGCTTTGATTTGTGAATCACCTTGTTTATATCCACAACCTTATTAGGCAAGGAAGGAGGGCATTTTTTGACACTATAAAATTACAACAGATAGACCTTTTTCGCAAAATATTTGGCGGGTAATATTTGTGCTTATACCTCAACTACCATTACACTTTTAGATCATACTCTCATGAAAAAAAATATCGCCATTTTCCTCTTCAACGACGCAGAAGTTCTCGACTTCGCCGGACCCTTTGAAGTATTTTCCATTACCTCCGAACTCAACAACCATGCGCTTTTCAATGTATTCACGGTAGCAAAAGAGCTAAAACCGATTCGTGCCGTCAATGGTTTGTCGGTCAATCCCGATGTGGACGTTGCAACCTGCCCAAAAGTGGACATTCTCGTCATTGCGGGAGGCTCCGGTACACGAGCAGTGATGCAGGACGCAGAGGTTTTAGAGTGGATAAAAACGACACACGCCACAGCCGAAATGACGCTTTCTATCTGCTCCGGCGCACGATTGTTGGGCGCGTTGGGTTTGCTGGACGGGAAGCCGTATTGCACCCATCACGAAGTCTATCCGCATCTTGCAGAAATCGCACCGTTAGGCGTTCCGCAGCCGGAAAAGCGGTTTGTGCAAGCGGGGGAAATTTTCACGTCCGGCGGGATTTCAGCAGGAATTGATTTGTCGTTTCACGTCGTGGAAATGCTCTGCGGGCAAGATGTGGCGCGGGCTACGGCAAAATATATGGAATATCGAAGAATTTAGCGTTGATTCAGCATTTCCCAAAACTCTTTCGGTGTCAGAATTTTCGTTTGCTTGTACTCGGAAAATGTGAAATCATTGATATTGCCTGTAACGATAAAATCAGCGGCACATTCATCAGCAAGCTCCAGAATCATATTATCGTCCGCATCAGTAATGATACGGAGTTCAAGACTTGGAGTATAGCGCACAGCACGGCTTTCTACCTGAGCGAGCAAGGATTCTGCACGGAGAAAAAAATCAGGAAAACGAGAAAATTTGGGTCGTGCGAGGACTTGGTAGTATTCGGCAAGCAGTTTCTCAGAAACGCAGAGTTGGAAAGCATTGCCCAGAAACTGCTCATAGACAATGCGGTACGGGTAACTACGCTGAATAAGCGCAGAAACCAGCACATTGGTATCAATAACGACGTTTTGTATCACGGCGCACAGCATTTACTTCATCGGTAATTTCCTCCATTGTCATTGCCGACAAACCATGTTTTTCTGCCAGTTCAACGCATTTATCAAGATTTTGGCGTGTGAGTTCTCGGCTCACAAGGTCGAGAAAATCCGAGAAATTCAGGCTATCACCTTTTATACCAAAAGTTTGGTACTCGGCTTCAGATATGGAAATACTGAGTGTTTTCATAGCTTTATACGAACACAAAATTATCCGAGACGTGTTTTTTATAGCCATAAAATAGAGATTATTTCGTTATCCTCCAATATTTCTCGCTCGAATATATATGACTATCCAACATCCCTACAAGCCCCGCCCCATCAGGTTTCTGGGCATTCACGCACACAGCGACGCTGAAAATGGCGAGTGGCAAATAAAGCTCTACGGAATCTCGGTGCGAAGCGAGTTCCAGCCCGCAGACATGGCAGAACTTATTGAACACGCAAAAAAGCACCTCCCTGCGTGGCTGGCGGAGAGCCGCAACTACGCGCTTACAACCTACAACATCGCCACACTCATTCTGCACGAGGGCAAAGAAGGCTATTTTGCTATCATCAACTGGTGGATAGACGACAATATGCTGCAAAACCACGTCTATTTTTCGACCTTCGCCAAGCCTGATGAATTCATGCTTTTCTCGGATAGGGGCATTATGACGTGCGTCTGGGAACTCGCCGTGATTTGGTTTGAGCGTGAGGCGTGGATAGAGCATATTTTGAAACAAGCCGCCAACCCTGATGTAGCGGGCTATTTGGGTACATTTTTTAACGAGGATGTGTAAGATGGAATCAACAAAAAACATCATCATTCGCCCCGCAGAACCCGACGACATTCAAGAAATCATCAGGCTTTGCGGTGAACACGCTGAATACGAGCAGGCAAGTTATTCACCCGATGGCAAAGCGGAAAAATTGGCAGGTTTTCTTTTTTCCGAAACGCCGCGTTTGTATTGCCTGATTGCTCAAAAGGCTGATGAAATCGTGGGTTATGCGACCTATATGCAGGAATTTTCGACGTGGGATGCGAGCTTGTTTATTCATTTGGATTGCCTCTTTGTGCGCCCTCAAGCGCGGAGTTTGGGCATTGGCGAGGATTTAGTCCGTGCTATCGTGGAACACGCACAACGCCTAGGCTGCGAGCAGATCCAATGGCAAACGCCGGAGTGGAACGAGCGGGCAATCAAGTTTTACCATAGGATTGGTGCGACTTCCAAGCCAAAACTCCGAATGTATCTCGACCCAAAGAATTTCCGCTCAACGAATGGCTAAATAACCAATGACCAATTAACCAATCTACTAGCAATCATGCGCCTTTCTGACATCAACCCCACGCCTGAATACTTCGACCGCTATATTCTTCAAGTGGATGATAAAGAACTGTTTGAAGTCCTCCAAACCAGTCTGGATGAGCTTTCCAGCCTCCCGCTTGACCAATGGGAATCTCTCGGCGATAGAACCTACGCCGAAGGAAAATGGACGGTCAAAGACACGCTCCAGCATCTTATCGACACGGAGCGTATTTTCTCGTATCGCGCATTGTGCTTTGCTCGTGCTGATACAATCTTGATTCCTTCGTTTGATGAAGCGTTGTACGCGCAGAATACTAACGTACAAAACCGCACCATTGCTGACCTTTTGGAAGAACTGCATCTTGTCCGAAGCAGTTTTATCAGGCTCTACCATTCGTTTACGCCGGAAATGCTGATGCGCACAGGGATTTCTTGGAAAGGGCAGCCGTATTCTGTACTTTCGATTGGCTTTCTGATGCCGGGACATCAGAGGCATCATTTCAGGATTATAGAGGAAAAATATTTGCCGCTTATCAAGCAATGACGGCACGTTCATAACCAAATGACCAAAGCACTAATGACCAACGACCGCAAAAACACTCTTCTACACCACATGGAATCAAGCATGATTGCCAAACGAGAAGATTTGCACGGATGCAGCAACGAGGAAATACGCGCTCTAGAAGCCCGTTATGCACTGCGCTTGCCCAAAAGCTACGAATGGTATTTGCAAACGATGGGACACGCATCAGGGCGTTTGTTCACGCACGACCATTTGGCAGTATTCTACAAGCAAGTTTTGTGGATGACGGATGAATATCCTGCCGAATGGTGCGAAGAATGGGCGAAAGAAGGCATAGAACCGAAGTTTGCGTTGCCCGCAAACGCGCTTATTATCTGCGGGCGTTTGGGAGAACAGTTCGAGTTTATCAAGTGTATAGGCGAGGAGGATTCGGCAGTGTGGTTTTTCAATGCGTCGTCGTGGCAGGTGCGGCAATCACACGCTTCGGTGTTGGATTGGCTGGAAGCGTGGTGCAATGCGGCAGAAGAGGCGATTGCTGATGGGTACTTTGAGCATAATTCGCAGGGAACAACGCCTTAACTAAGGCTATTGCCCATTCCCTTTATTCGTATAGAAACGAGCAATTACGCCAACGACAAGGCACACAAGCGCGATAATATCCGCAATAACAACTCGCCCAATCTCCGCATTATAGCCGCCGCCAAGCCATGCCAGCAAAAGGAATGACACAACACTCACAAAACCTGCAATAAAAGCAATCGTCTGAAACGCAGGTTGCCATGCCGCAAAAATGAGAAATGCGCCCAGCAAGCCGAATAACACTGCCCGATGGCGCATAAGAATAACAAGATTTGCCTCCTGAATGGAAATACCGTAGAGTGCCGAAAGCCGCTCACTACCAAGAATGCCGGAGAGTGGCAGCAAGTGAATAATGCCCACAATAACAAGCATTGCAGAGACAAGGTAACGCATAGCGGATGAAGAAAATAATGAAATGGAGAAAATAATGAGATGGAGAAAAGTTATGAGTTGCTTTGCAATGCCGAGCGCAAATCCCGCAAGAAATCAAGTGGCTGACAGGTTTTGAAGCTGTAATCTTGTTCAGTGCGTTCTGCAATTTCCAAAAGATGCGCGTCATAGCTCACAAGGTGCGTAGCTGCGCCGTTCACGGCACAGAGCAAGAAGGCAATATCATCGCTGTCGGCGGGATAGTACCGAAGGTGATACGTGGCAATAGGTACAAATTCAGCACTTTGAAACAAGAAGCCGAGAAGCCTGACAATCATTGCTCTCGTAAACTGATGGGCATGGAATTTCTCGTTGTATTCCAGCAGAATGTCATCGCTCACAAGCAGCGCAAATTCTCCCTGAAGCCACCGAGTACGAATTTCTCTATTAGGGCTTTTAGGTGAGGTTGAACGCTCGGATGCAAGAAGCACATTTGTATCGGCTACACAGCGAAGCGCGGTTTGATTGGGTGTAGTATTCATACGACTTCTTCACGTGTCGTCATTGCCTCTTCCAACTCTTTGACAAACAAGGCTTTTGCTTCCTGAGCAGAATATGGGCTGGTACGGGCAAATTCTTTTGCTTCTTCAAGTATTGCAAGAGCCTGTGGCGAATAGGTTTTTCGCGTTGTGAAGTGCAGTATTTCGCCCTTTGGTTCAACCGTTACCGTTGTTCCTTCATTGGACAAGAGTCGCAACAGGAATTCGGGTTGCGCAAGAAGCTCACTTTTGGTGTAGGAATGTTGGTATTCAGACATGGCGTTGTACCTCGTATTTGTCTTGAAATGATGCTGAAACAATGAGCATAAATTACAAAAATTTCCTTTCTGTAAACTGTGAATTCAAGAACCACAAATAAAAATTACTCCCCAAGAATCGGATAGATTCCCGCGCCGCATCTGCGCTATCTTTGCAGTAGAAATTTCGCACAATTCTCACACATTTTTCCCGTAATTCCGATGAAAACCTTCACACGAATTGCTTCCATTCGGGGAGCAATAGGGACACTTATTGCCCTTTTGATACAAGCATCCATCAGCTTTGCAGCCGATACCACGACCGTGCGGCGCATTTCGCAAGCGCCGACAATCAACGACCTTGTGAGCGCAATGCAAGCACCGGACTCGTCAGCAGCCGTGCTTCGCTGCATGACGCGCATCACCACCTTCAAGCAATTTCTTCCCCGCGATGGCGAGCCGTTAAGCGAGAAAACAAGCGTGTTTCTGGGGTATGACGACACACATTTTTACGCCGCCTTTCTCTGTTTTGACCGTGAGCCGGAGCTTATTCGTGCTAACCTCGTGAACCGCGATAATCTACCCTTCGACAACGAAAGCGTCGCACTCCACCTCGACCCCTTCCGCGACGGCAAGCGGATGTACGGCTTTCAGTGCAATGCGCTCGGAGTGCAAACGGAGGGCTTCTACACCGAAGGTACGGGTTGGGATTTGGCGTTTAATGCGCTCTGGCAGTCCGAAGGACGCTTAACACCGCAAGGCTACGCG
>JAAFHM010000637.1 GCA_013298375.1 Ignavibacteria bacterium
TTCCTTTTTCAGTTTATTTACCAATATATCGCGTTGAGAAGCGGTAAGTTTCCGATTTGTGAAGATGATATAATTCTCAAAAGGGCTGTCTTTTCGCCGCACTGAAAGTTTTTTGATTTCATTTTTCACCTCATTAGTAAAGTCTTTATCTGAGCAAGAGGCGACTGGCTTGGTAGTATGTTTTGCTTGAATAATAAAAACACCGCTCCAAGGCTCTGCAGCAGAAGGAAACTTTTCTGCTGTTCCCTCAAAACGGCTATCTCTACCACCATCCTTCCCGTCAGAAAACGTTTTTGCTGCAATCCCCAATAAATCGTGGCATAGCTCAATGACTAAACGCTCAAACTCTTGCCAGTCTAAATTTTCGTATGGGTATTGCGCTCGCATGATGTAAGATAAATTCTGTAAGAAAATTTTACGAATAAAGCAACCACAAAGTTACTCATATTTGCATACGATAATCAAGAACAGAATAATAAAAGGCTAAAAAAAGCGAAAGCCCGCCAAATAGCGGGCTTTTTTATTATCGTGCATTCGTTATTTGCTGAGTGCTGGAAGGCGCATTTTGCGCCGTCATAGGCTCAGGTTTTGGCGGCTTCACGGGCGGCATGGGCGCAGTAACGCGAATAGTCGGAAGGTTTTTATATTCGCTGAAATCTGCTGTGCTGCCTGTGCGCGGGTCAGTGTATTTGATGTTCTTGTGTGCCATAGTGGTTACTCCTTCAGAACAAAAGTACGAATTTTCCACCTCACTTCAACACCGCTTTCTTCCGCCCCAAACTATCCAGAAAGAACAGGGAAGCATTGCCCGCCGCATCCACACTCATTTCCGCCCGCACACGACCGACAGAATCACGAAGCACAAACTTCCGCGCTTCGACGGTGCGCTGAAAAGATGGGCGCAATGCCGTTACCATGAGCGAAGCGGCGATAATGCCCACCAAACCGCACAACAGCGAAAGCAGTTGCACGATCGTTCGCAAGCTATGTTGCTCTGACCTTATCACATCTTCATCCCGTTCATTTGTTCAACGGGTTTTTGTGGGGTTTGTGGTGCGCCGCCGCCGTGATTATGTCCGCCACCTGCGCCACCGCGCAGTTGTCGCTCCGAATCCAGCAAGAAACCACCACTTGCTACTACTTTTTCTCCTACCGACACACCGGACAAAATCTGCACTCTGCCGTCAAACTTCGCGCCCGTTGTTACGTGGCGTGCCTCAAATTTGTTTGTTTCGCCTTGTACCTGCACCCATACCACGTTTTGTTTGCCTGTTACCAAAATTGCATCATCTGGCACGGTCAAGCCCATCCCTGCATCCAATGAAAACAGCGTTTCGGTGTACATCGCTGGACGCAGCTTTCCATTAGGGTTCGGAGTTTCGATGCGAACCTTTACCGTGCGCGATTCCGCATTGACAACGGGATAAATAAACGCCACGCGCCCTTTGAATGTTTCGTTAGGATAAGACTGCAAACGCATATCAACGTGCTGACCGACACGCACTGCCGCTACATCAGCTTCGTAGAGTTCCGCCAGATTCCACAGCGTGGAGAGGTCGGCAATATCAAAAAGCGGTGCGCCGACATTTACATACGTTCCCTCCACGATTTTTTTCTCAATCACCGTGCCGCTAGAAGGCGCATACATGGTGGTTGTTATTGGTGTCTCTCGCGTTTGTTCAAGCATTTGCACCTGTTCACTTGTCATACCCAGAATCATCAAGCGCTGTTTTGATTGTTCGACAATCTTCGACCCCGCACCACCGCTTAAACTTGCCAATTGCTGATTCTTCACGGCAAGAATAAATTCCGTCTGTGCTTGCATAAGTTCGGGACTGTACAAATCAAAAAGACGCTGCCCTTTGCGAACGGTCGTACCCGACTGGTTCACGTACAGTTTTTCAATTCGTCCTGCCACACGGGCAGTGATGCTACGGCGGTTCTGCTCGGCAAAGTCCAGTGTTCCAACGGCAGTAATGGTACGGTGAACGGGTTCACTGAGCACTATTGCCGTTTGTACGTCTGCCAATACGCGGCTTTGACCTGTTACGACAAGTTCGCCCATCGTATGTTCTGCATGAGAATGTCCCTCGTGTGATTCTTCCTCACTCATTGTTTCGGGACTACCTACGGGTACTAAATCCATTTGGCAGATAGGGCAAACACCTTCTTTGTCCGAAACTACGTTGGGGTGCATCGGGCAGGTGTATTTTGTGGGTTTGGCGGTAGCTACGCCTTGCGTAGCTGTGGAATCGTTATGTCCTGTGTGCTGTGCGGTTTTCTGTGAACACGCCGTCAGAACAAGTAGAACGGCAATGATGATGTGTCTCATAGTTGTAAAGATTTGGAGTGCGGAAATTTATTTCCGCGATTGTTGAAAAAGGCGGAATTAACATTCCGCACTCCGATTGAAGATTTATCGTAAAGGTTCACCAAGAAGAAATTCAAGCTGCGCCAGCGCAAGATGATACTGCTCTCGCGCCATGAGTACGTCATCGCGCTTCATCAGCAGCATCCGCTCAGTGTCCAGCAGCCCACTAATACTCGTTTGCCCCGATTGCAAACCCGCAAGCTGCGCGTCGAAGGTGCGTTCGTAGAGCGGAATGATGGTGCTTTCAAGGATTTCTGCGGTTTGTGTAGCAGTGTGCATTTTTTGAAGCTGCTCTTCCATTTGCGCGGAAAGCATGAGCGTCATGCTCTCGCGCTCTAAGGTTTGTGCTTGCGTTATGGCAGCGAGTTCTTGCGTTTTGGCAGTGTATTTGGGCGATGACCACGGCGCAAAAGGCAGCGTGATTTGTGCCATGAGGCTGTACATGAAGTCGGGCGGAGCGCTCGGC
>JAAFHM010000345.1 GCA_013298375.1 Ignavibacteria bacterium
TGACGGTTGATAGCGGTGTTCGGGTGGTGCCGGGCGGCTCTGCTATTCGTTCTGGCGCATTTGTGGCGCGGGGCGTAATTTGTATGCCGCCGATGTACATTAACATCGGGGCGTATGTTGATGAAGGCACGATGGTGGATTCACACGCACTTGTCGGCACGTGTGCGCAAATTGGCAAGCGTGTCCATCTTTCGGCGGCTGCGCAAATTGGCGGTGTGCTGGAGCCAGCCGGAGCGCGTCCAGTGATTATTGAGGATGATGTCTTTGTTGGTGGAAATTGCGGTGTGTATGAAGGTGTGATTGTGCGCCAACGTGCCGTGCTAAGTTCCGGCGTTGTGCTGAACGGCTCGACAAAAATTGTTGATGCTGTTCATGGCAAGATTCTTCAGTCCGCTCCTGATGCGCCACTCGAAGTTCCAGCCGGAGCAGTCGTGGTAAGCGGTTCGCGTCCTTTGGAAACAGCTTTTGGCAAAGAACATGGTTTAACAGTGTACACGCCCATTATCGTCAAATACCGCGATGCCAAGACTGACGCAAAAACAGCATTGGAAGATGCGTTGCGATAATATTTTTTTCGCCTCAAACACGAGGTAGTAAGAGCATTCTCATAATTTTTTACGATTGATTTTTGAGATTTTTTGGTAGGATGATGCAAAATATCTATATTTGCAATCTGTATTTTTACTGTGCCGCAAAAACGCAGTAAATGATGAAAAATCAGATTGTTATTTGTCTCCGGCAGAGAAGCATACCAGACTCTTCATCGCCGCATTCGTTTTAACCCATTAAGTTTTGTACGTTTTTTCGTTTCGTTTTGATATGACTGACGAACAACAAGTAGAAATCGCCAGCGAAGTTGCCGAGGCAGCTCCCGCAGCAATCGCCCCCGAAGCCGCTCCCGTAGCCGCTTCGCAAGAAACACCAACAGAAGCTCCTTCGCAAGAAGCCGCTCCCGCTCCTGAGGTTCCGAAACAACCGGAATACGACGTTGAGCAACTCTATCCCGAAATTGTTGCCGCAAAAAGCAGCAAATCAACGCTGGATGTTGTTGGTCTGCGCCGAGTTCGCGGAGGAATTTTGGTGGGATACAAGGGTATGCCACTCTTTTTGCCAACATCGCATCTCTCGCTTAAGGCAAACCCAAGCGAAAATGAGCTTCTTGGGCTTATTCAGCAAACCTTCCCTGTCCATGTTCACGAGTTGAACGATGATGACAAAACGAAGGTGATTGTGACCCGCCGCAAAATCTTGCGCGTTGACCACTTGAAAGATTTTCAAGTCGGTCAAATCGTCGAAGGAAAAGTCGTTTCCTTTACGGATTTTGGTGCATTTATCAATCTTGGCGGTGTTGACGGTATGGTTCACGTCTCGGCGATTTCCCGCCGCCGCATCAACCATCCTTCTGAAGTCTTGAAAAAAGGCGATACGGTTCGCGCCGTCATCAAAGAAATCAACGAATCCGGTCAGCGTCTTTCGCTTTCGATGCGCGAATTAGAAGCCGATCCATGGCAAGGCGCAGCAGCAGAGTTTGTGCAAGGAACACGCCACAAAGGGAAAGTAAAGAGCCTTACCGCATTCGGTGTATATGTCGAGCTTAAACCTGGCGTTGAGGGCTTAGTCCATATCTCCGAAATGTCGTGGGCGCGTCGGATTAAACATCCGTCCGAACTTTTCCAAGCTGGGCAGGAAATCGAAGTCCAAGTGCTGGATATTTCTGAAGAAAAACAAAAAGTATCCTTGGGCTACAAACAAACGCAACCCAACCCTTGGGCAACCATTGCCGAGCGCTTCAAAGTAGGTGATAAAATCGAAGGAACCGTGCGTGAAGCCATTGAACGCGGTGTTGTGGTCAATATCGCCGATGATATTGATGCCTTCATGCCAAAAGGTAAAATGCACCCTTCGCTGCGCGGCAAAGCACAACCATTCCAAGTAGGCGATAAAATCGAAGGTCTCTTCGTCATGGACGTTGTACCGGATAATCATTCGCTCATTCTCGGTATGGAAGGTTTTGACCAAGGTGCCAATAGACCAGAACGCTCCGAGCGCCCAGAGCGTGGCGAACGCGGTGAGCGCCCAGAGCGCGGTGAACGTCGCCCACGTCAACAACAGCAAGAACAGGTGAACATTCCTGAGCAAAAGCAGGATGTGAGCCTTGCAGACTTGCTTTCCGACGAAGAAAAGCGTAAACTTTTTGGTGGTGACAACTAAGACTGGTGCGCACAGAAGCATTCTAGGATTTGAAGCTATTTCAATCGCTCCGATTTTCGTGAAAAGACAGTGTTCTTTTCGCAAAAGTCGGAGCGTTTTTTTGTAGCATCTTTGAGCTATAAATCCTCTTGGTCTTTTTTGACAAGTTCCCGTGCCATGCGTACAGCTCCGTACAAAGGAACTGCCTTGGGTTCGACGACTTTTAAGCCTTCTTGCTTGCCAAGTCCCTTTTTGACCATTTTTGCCAAAATAGTGTCAGCCTCCATAATACCGCCAACACAAGCAACCGATACTTTTTTGCCTTTGAAGTATTTGCCATAAAGCGTCGTGACGTTTGCCATGAGATTTGTCGCGGCGCGTTCGATAATCTCCATACAGACTTCATCGCCATTGGTCGCACATTCCATTACAAACGGCGTGACGGTGGAGTAGTCGAAAGCCCGTTCATTGTAAGCGGCAACAAAGGTGCGCGGAAGATCGGGGTTAATCGTTGGGAAAAATTTTATCATCATGTCGGCAAATGCCGTCCATTTGCCGCGTCCGTCGAAAGCACGTGCCATTGCGGTCAAGCCTTCGCGCCCAATCCATGCGCCGCTTCCTTCGTCGGAGAGCTCAATTCCCCAGCCGCCGCAGCGCACAAAATCGCCCTTGGGTGTTTTTGCAATCGCAATCGTCCCAGTGCCAACGATCAGCACAATCCCGTGGTCACCTTCAAAAGCCGCATCCAGCGCGATGGCGGCATCGCTGGTGACGACCAGTTTGTCAATGTCAATTTTGCGTTCGCGTTTGGCAAGCAAGGAGATAAGCTGTTGTGAGCGCAACTGCTCTTCTTTGAGCCATGTTCCCGCCAAGCCAATAAGCACGGCATCCAGCTCCCGGTTTGGTAATTTTGCCAGCGTAATGAGTTCGCTGATAAGATTCAAAATACGCTCTGCCGATTCGACAACGCCAACAGTGCCGACACGTGCCGTGCTGGTCTCGCTTTGCGCTAATTCTTTTTCCCCTTTGTAGAGAATGCCCCGCGTCCGGGAGCCACCACCGTCAATGCCGATGATAATTGGTTCATAGACTTTGCCCATACTGTTTTCACACAATGTTAGAGGTAGAACAAAAAGAAATTTCGTCTCGTGTTTTTTTTACCCACGTTCAATGCTGTCGGCTACGAGTGTTTCGGCACTCTGCTCAGAGGCGGGTTTCTCCTGAAATAGCGGCAAATGCTTGTTAAAAAGCAACATTAATGTCATGCCGACGCTCACGCAGGAATCTGCAACATTAAACACCCAAAAGCGCATATATTCTCGCCCGAACAGCGAAAAATCGGGCATATCCACATCCATAAAATCCACGACTTTTCCGTAAAATAGTGGGCTTTCGCCATAGAACACGCCGTAGAACACGCGGTCTATCAAATTCCCCGTCGCACCAGCAAAAATTAGCGCCAGAGCTAGTCGTACGCCAAAATGCTTGCTATCCAGTCGCGCCAAATACCACGCCAAAGCAATGCTTGCCGCCACAGAAAATAAACTCAAAAAGATCTTCCCCGCACCAAAGCTAATGCCGAATGCCATTCCTGCATTTTCCACGTAGGTAATCCGCACCACGTCTCCGATAAAACTCACACTCTCGTACAGCGTCATTCCATCATGTTGCCAACCCAAGAGATTAAAACCTTTTACCCAAATTTTGGTGAATTGGTCGAGAAGAATCATCATTGTTGCAAAGAGCAGAAAACCTTTATTGCGAAGAGTATTCATAACGTAAAGAAGTCGGGTGAAGAGAAATTATCCGCCACAATCTAGTATTTTTCGGTCGTTTGGTCCAAGAGTTTCCTGAGGCTTAGACCTCAATCGCCGATTGTTTTTCCGAACCGGATATCAACGTATGAAAATGATAGACTGCCACGCCGGAATCGCTTATTTCCAACCGCGCCCAGCCTTTGATGACCATTTCCTGCAATGCTTCTTCTGCCTGCGGTGGCGAAAGAACAATTTTGATAGCTACATCGCTTGCTGTCAGTTTGTTATGGCAACTCTTGGCAAGGCGCAAAATATCTTGCTCCAACTCTGCGTATAAGCGCTCTTTTCGCTGTTTCGATGCTTGCAGCCAAAGAGTAATGCCCAAAATACAAGGCACAATACCTAGCACAATGAAGATGAATATATCAGAAGGCTTGATTTTAGGCGGTGCATTATCGGGAAACATATTCACCAGCCCGCCAATCATCAACAATACTCCCCACAGCATCAGCAATACAGCGATTATATAGCGAAAAGGAGGATTCACAGAAGGTCTTCGCATGGTTTACCCTCAAAAATATCAGAAAACTGGTTTTATACAAAACGCGCCGACAGATAAGTAAATGTCGGCGCGTTGTGATGTATCAAATGCGATTAGTTCAAAACCTCGATAATGCCCGCAGCGCCTTGTCCGCCACCGATGCACATCGTTACCATACCGTATCTGCCGCCTCTGCGCTTGAGTTCGTGAATAATTTGGACGCTCAATTTTGCGCCAGAGCAGCCGAGCGGGTGTCCAAGCGCGATTGCGCCACCATTGACATTCAGTTTGCTTGTCGGAATACCGAGTTCGCGCACCACCGCAAGTGCTTGTGCGGCAAATGCTTCGTTCAACTCAAACAAGTCAATATCGTCCAATTTCAAACCTGCAATTTTCAAGACTTTCGGTACTGCTTCGATAGGACCAATGCCCATAATTTCCGGAGCCACACCCGATGTTGCAAAGGCGATAAAGCGTGCAAGCGGCTTTGCGCCTACTTCTCTTGCTTTGTCTGCGCTCATCATCACCACAGCCGCCGCACCGTCGGAGAATGGCGAAGCATTGCCCGCCGTGACTGAGCCGTTCAATTTGAATGCCGGTGGCAGCGTTGCAAGTTTCTCTGCGGTCGTGTCGGCGCGAACAAGTTCGTCGGTGGCAAAGTCCATCGTACTTGATTTGAAGCCCGTGCCATTCATTTTGTCAACACGGACAGCTACCGAAACGATTTCATCTTTAAATTTGCCGTCGGCAATAGCTTTTGCGGCTTTTGCGTGGCTTGCGGCAGCAAATTCGTCTTGGTCGGCGCGGGAGATTTTCCATTGGTCAGCGACGCGCTCTGCGGTCAATCCCATGTTCATATACACGCCTGGGCGCTTGTCAACGGCGCTCATATTCATTGACGGTTTATTGCCGGACATTGGAACCATGCTCATAGATTCTGCGCCACCCGCCACAACACAATCCGCCATACCA